>CANFPU010000013.1 GCA_947448955.1 Burkholderiales bacterium | reverse complement strand
CTGACGATCACAGCGAACAACGCAAACAAGACCTATGGCCAGACCTTGACGCTGTCACCGACGGCATTCACTGCGAGCGGCTTGCAGAACGGCGAGACGATTGGCAGCGTGGTGGAGACCAGCGCGGGTGCGACGGCGACTGCCAGTGTGGCGGGCAGTCCGTACCCGATCACTGCCAGCGCAGCCAGCGGCGGTAGTTTCAACCCGGCGAACTACCTCATCACGTATGCCAACGGCGCACTGACGGTCAACCCTGCCGCGCTGACGATCACTGCGAACAACACGAATAAGACTTACGGCCAGACCTTGACCTTGTCGCCGACGGCATTCACTGCGAGTGGCCTGCAGAACGGCGAGACGATTGGCGGTGTGGTGGAGACCAGCGCAGGTGCAGCGGCGACGGCGAGCGTCTTGGGCAGTCCTTACGCGATCACCGCCAGCGCGGCCAGCGGCGGTAGTTTCAACCCCGCTAACTACAACATCACGTATGCCAACGGCGCACTGACGGTCAATCCTGCCGCGCTGACGATCACTGCGAACAACGCAAACAAGACCTATGGCCAGACCTGGACCTTGTCGCCGACGGCATTCACTGCGAGTGGATTGCAGAATGGCGAGACGATTGGCGGCGTGGTGGAGACCAGCGCTGGCGCGGCGGCGACGGCGAGCGTCTCGGGCAGTCCGTACCCGATCACCGCCAGCGCAGCCAGCGGCGGTAGTTTCAACCCGACGAACTACAACATCACGTATGCCAACGGCGCGCTGACGGTCAACCCTGCTGCGTTGACGGTCACCGCAGGTGACGTGAGCAAGCCCTATGGCCAGACCGTGACGCTGTCATCGACCGCGTTCAGCGCGAGCGGACTGCAGAACGGCGAGACGATAGCCACCGTCGCGCAGTCGAGCTTGGGCGCAGCATCCACCGCAAGCGTTGCGGGCAGCCCGTATGCGATCACCCCGAGCGCGGCCAGCGGTGGCAGCTTCAACCCAGCGAACTACACCATCGCTTACACCAACGGCGCGTTGACGGTCAATCCGAGCGCGGTGGTCGAAGTCTTGACGCAGTTGGTGGTCGTGAACCCGGTGGCCCAGAGTCTGGCACCTAGCGTCGCGCCACCGCCACCGCCACCGCCACCGCCACCGGTCTCTGTGGCCGCGCCACCTGCTGTGCAACCGCCTGTTGCGGTCTTGGACGCGCCAGTGACCGGGCCTGGCGGGTCACCTGCGGCGCAAGCGACGGCAGTGGCTCAGTCGCCTGCTCCTAACAGTGATGCAGCGGGTCCAGCACCAGCGACCACGCCTGCAACGCAAACAACGGCAGCGCAGGCCTCAACTGGGGATACGGCAGTTTCAGCACCCACTGCAGCCGGTGCGGCCACGCCCGCGGCGACACCCGTGCCCGCACCCGCTGCGGTGGACACGCCGACCGTGGTTGCGACTGCAAGTCCGCCGACGTCATCGCCGCTGTCAACAGCGAGCGCCGCACCCGCGCCTGCCGGTTCCACCACCAGTGGTCCGGTTGCGGTCAATGCTGTGGCGCCCGCCAAGGCGCCAGCGCCGCCGGCTTCGCCGCCAGCGCCACCGCCTGCGCCTGTCGTTGCAAGCCCAGCCGCTGCGGCGACCACGGTCGTGCTGGCCGCACCGCCCTCCCCGGTGGCGATGGTCAAAGCTGTGACGCCCAAGGACGTCGCCGACAGCAGCGACAAGACGCTGGCTGCCGCAGCGCCGCCACCGCCTCCAACAGCGCCCGCCCAGCAAAAACGCAGTACCGTGGCCGCCCCGACCGTGAGTCTGGGACTCGTGAGCATTCAGGCGCCGGCACCAACCAAACCGCTGGTGACATCGAATGCCGAACAGCGTTTTTCTCTCAGCGGCAACAGATCGTCATGGTGATGAATTGGCTTCGGTCGAATTTCATCGCCTGCTGGCCCGGAGGCTGCGCCGTGAAAAAGACCCCTGACTTCGTCCTCCTTGCGGTCGGCCTGCTGGCGTTGCTGGGTCAGGCCGTCGCCGCTGAATCGCCGGCTGTCAATCTGGGCATGAATTTGCTCAATGAGCGCTGTGAGGCCCGTGAGCGCGATGACATTGCCGAGCGAGTCGGCATCCCGACCGATCAACAGATTTACTGCGATGGCAATCTGGCAGGTCAGCTGGCTTACGGCCAGTTGTTGTCCGGAGGCAACCAGACTGTGGAGGCCTCCAGGGCGGCACTGTGGTCTCAGTATGAGCGCAGTGCCATGGCCAGAACCATTGCCTCTCGTGCGTCTTGCGCCGCAGCGACTTGGGTCGAATCGAGTGGCGGCGCGACGGTGGCCTTGCTGCCTTGCCAACTCAAGTTGGGCGGTTGGCCCCATCTGGTCATGCTGAGCGGCGGCCAGAAAACGCTCGCAGTGGCCGACGGATCCGCGCTGTTGCTGCCAGTCATGCTCAAAGCAGCCGGTCTGAGCGCGACGCAGATTAGCGAGTACGCCAGCAAGGAAGCGCTGCAAAAGCTGTGGGGAAAGCCGATCGTGCTGGCTTCTTCCAGCGACCTCGAGCGCTTCCGCCAATTGACTCAGCAAGCGCGCAGTGCCAGCAACAATTTCAATTTCGCGCAGGCCGAGGACATCTTTCGCAAAGCGTTGGACTTGCAAGTCAAGCTGCTTTCGGAGAATGACCCAGCCATCGCCGACACGCTGATGGATCTGGCGCTCACGGTCAGCAACCAGGCCAAGACAGAAGAGGCGCAAGCGCTGTTCCGGCGTGCCGAGGCCATTGTTCAAAAATCGCCGTTTGAAGCTGACCGTGCGAGGATGGCCACTTATCTAGGGTTCGAAGCCGCCAACCGGCAGGATTACGAAGCCGCACTCAAGAACGCTGATGCCGCGACCAATGCCTGGCGCAAGCTGGCTGTCGGCAACAACGAGAGGAGCGTGTTGCGGGGCGACACGACGGCCAATTTCGAACCCGAGCTGGCCGAACTGGCCATGGCACTCGACTTCCAGGCCAGAATGGCCTTGCGCAACGATGACGTCGTTTCAGCCGGCGCCATGGCCAGTGAGTCTTTGTTGCTGCTCAACCAGGTGAAGTCGGCGCCCAATTGGTGGAAAGCCGACGTGATGTCGACACTCGGCGAAGTCAGTGTGGCGCAGGGGCGCTTGTCGGCCTCGGAAACCTACTTCAATGCTGCACTCGCGATTCGTCGGCAGGTGTTTGGCGATGGCGCTTCGACCTTGCCTGTGCTCACCGCGCTGGGCAGGGCCTACCAGAGCGAAGGCATGAACACCTCCGCGATCATCGCCTATCGCAGCGCCTTCAAGATCGCCCGCACGCTGCCGCAGTCGGCCGAGGTGATCAGCAACGAGCAGTTGGTGCCGTTTGTCACCGCTATCACAGACCATGCCGAAACGCTGAGTGACAACACCGAGCGACAAGGCCTGTTTGCAGAAGCGTTCGAAGCCTTCCAACTCGCTCGCTCCAGCCTGATAGACAAGACGATCGCCAAGGCGCAGGCGCGCCTGGCCGTTGACGACCCGGCGATCGCCACCGTGGTTGAGCAACTGCAAGCCATTCAGCGGGAGCTTGAAGTTGCACGGTCGGCGTACGCCAACGAGCAGTCGCTGCCTGACGCCGAACGCAGTGCCATCGTCGAGACGCGGCTGCAACAAGCGATTGCCGACAAGCAGCGGCGCATCAGCGCGCTCAAGCAGCAGCTGGCGGCACAATTTCCAAATTACGACCGGCTCGCCAACCCCAGCCCAATCGAGCTCACAGAGATGCGAAAGCGCCTGGGCGAGCGCGAGGCGATCGTGTCGTTCATCGTTGGCAAGAAGCGGTCATTCATCCAGTTGACCAAGCGGCAGGGAAATTACGTCGCGAAAATCAGCGAGGGCGAGGCCGGGTTGGCGGACTCTGTGGCTGCTTTGCGTCGCGCGCTTGAGGTCCAGGGCGGCGCCATCAACGAATTTGACCTGCTGCGCTCGCATGCGCTCTACAAAACGCTGTTTTCGCGACTCGAGGGGCAACTCCAAGGCCTCGATCATCTGATCGTCGCCGGCAAGGGTGCTTTGGCGAGCCTGCCTTTCGGTTTGCTCGTCACCGCCCCGCCTGCTGACCGCAACTACAGCCAAGCGTCCTGGCTGGGACAGAAGTTCGCGATCTCACACACCCCGTCGATGCAGGCTTTCTACACCTTGCGCGGCGCCGCGCCGAAGATTGTGCCGCCCAAGGTCATGCTCGCATTCGGTGACCCGGTGCTGGAGGGGGCCAAGTTCGCAGCGTTGAGCGACGCCGCCAAAGCGGCTGAGGGTTGCCGGCCGGCCGGCCCGATGGATGGCGCTGTTCTGCGCGCCTTGTCGCCCTTGCCAGAGACCTCGTCCGAGCTCAGCAAAGTCGCCGCCATTCTGGGCGCTGGATCATCGACGCTGTTCTTGCGTGGCGAAGCCAACGAAGTCAACTTCCGTGCGCAGAATCTGTCGGACTACCGCATCCTGTATTTCGCGACCCACGGCCTGCTGCCGGGTGAGCTCAAATGTCAGTCAGAGCCAGGTCTGGTGTTGACACCGCCGACCGTGCAGCCAGCGTCAAAGCTGCAGGATGGCTTGATTGAGGCGAGCGAAGTGGCTGGGCTCAAGCTCAATGCGGATTTGGTGGTTCTTTCGGCCTGCAACACCGCCGGCGGTGCGGGCAAGTTTGGTGGCGAAGCGCTCTCCGGGCTGGCCGAGTCCTTTTTCTTTGCCGGGGCACGCAGCCTGGTGGTGAGCCATTGGCAGGTGCCCTCGGCCGCCACTGCGCAGCTGATGGCGACGCTGTTTGGTTCGCTTGGCCCTGAGCTCAAGGGCGGTGTCAGCGTGGCGCTCCAGGCGGCGCAGGCCAAGCTCATGGCGCACAAGGAGACTGCCCATCCGTTTTTCTGGGCCGCCTTTGTCGTGGTTGGCGATGGCATGGCAGCCTCCAGTGCGCAACTGCTCAAGCCGCAGGCGGCGCTGGCGTCCAAGTGAGGTCGGGCTTGCAAACACGTCTCTGGCTTCATCTGCTCTGTTGGTGCCTGCTCAGCGCGCCGGGCCTTGCGGCCAAACTCGTCGTGCTCGAAGCGCGAAGCGGGGTCTACAAAGCGGGCATGAGCCTCGACAGCTCTGCCACCATCGTGCTGAAGGAGGGCGAGCGGCTGACCGTGATCGGGGCCGATGGCAGGAGCGTTGCGCTCAAAGGACCTGTTAGCGGCGAGGCCTTCGCCGCGTCCGGTAGTGCTGCTGACCCCAAGCTCGCGCTGGCTGCGCTGGTGGCCACTCGCGATGCACGCACCAGTTCGGTCGGTGTCATCCGAGCTGGCACGGCTGCGGTCAAGATACCGGACCCTTGGCTGGTGGACATCAGCCGGCCCGGCGCACGTTGCCTGATGGAAGGTGAGTTGCCGGTCTGGTGGCGGCCTCAGGTGGACCGGGTCGAACAGTTCACGCTGCTGCCGTTTGATCGCTCTTGGAGTGCTCAATTCGTTTGGAATGTCGGCCAGGATCGGCAGCCCATGCCGCCTTTGGCCAAGTTCGAGGGCAACACCTTGTACTTGATTCGCCACGCCGAGAAGGAACACGCCATCAGCTTGGTGCAAATTCCCAAAGATCTGGACAACAAGCTCGTGTTGACCTCCTGGATGCTTGAAAAAGGCTGCATACAGCAGGCCGACGCGCTGCTCGCCCAGCTTCGGCAGGCGCTCGACAAGCCACCATGAAAGCCAAGCATCTCCGGCAAATTGCAAGCGTGATCGGTGTGGTGCTGGCCTCCACGGCGCTCGCCACCGTCAGCACCCGCTACGTGACCTTTCTGGCCGGACTGGAGAACGCGGCTGCCGACATTCGCATCGCGGCGTTGCAGCCGCCGCAGCCGCAATCGAAGGACATCGTCGTCGCGGCGATCACCGAAGAGACGGTGACGAAGTTCCCCTATAGATCGCCTGTTGACCGTGCGTTTCTTGCGCAGTTGCTGCAGACACTCGAAAAGAAAGGCGCACGCCTGATCGTACTCGACGTGTTGTTGGACCAAGCCACCGAGCCGGCCAAGGACGAGGCGCTGAAAGAAGCCTTGCGGGCAACCAAGGTGCCGTTGCTGGTGTCCTATATCAGCTCACCGGAAGTCGTCAATGAAGAGCAACTCGCTTACCTGAATGACTTCGTGCCGGAGAAGATTCGCGCCACTGCGAACATCGCTTCCGATCCGTTTGACGGTGCCGCGCGCTGGATCGTTCCAGGCGAAGCCCGAGCGGCCGAACCAAAGGGCCTCGCCCGAAGGGTGGCCGAGATTGCCGGCATCACCACCTCGGCCGAGCAGGTGGAGATCGCCTGGAAGCCGAGGCAGGATGCCGAGACGCAGCCATTTGCGGCCTATCCATCGCATGCACTGGCTGCGCTGCCCGACCCGTGGTTCGCAGGCAAGATCGTGCTGGTGGGTGCGATGCTGTCTCTCACCGATCGGCACCGTACACCGATGGCGGTGCTGTACGACGATGAACGTGGCCAGATGCCAGGGGTGATGGTGCATGCCCATTCGATCGCCCAGTACCTTGAGGGCCGCAAGCCGCTGAGGCTGGGCTTGCCTTGGACGGTCTCGTTGGCGTTCTGTCTGTCCCTGATGGGACTGTTGATTGGAATGCTGAAGAAAGGTATCGCCTTCAACGTTTTCTGTGGCCTGTTGGTCCTGGCGGTGTTCTGGGTCGGGGCCTTTCTCGGTTTCAACCAAGGGCTGCCGCTGCTGCCGCTGATGGCGCCATCCCTCGCGCTGGTGTTGTCGTTGTGGATGATGGATGTGCTGTTGGGCAGCGCCGAGCGCAAGCAGCGAGAGTTTGTCCAGGGCGCTTTCTCCCGCTACGTTTCCCCCACGGTGGTCAACCAGTTGGTCGAGAACCCTGAGAGCCTCAGCATCTCCGGGGTCAGGCGTGAACTGAGCTTCATCTTCACCGACATCGCCGGCTTCACCACCTTGTCGGAGAAACTCAGCGCCGAGAAGCTCTCGGATGTGCTCAACGCTTACCTCGACGGGGGCTGCGAGATCATCTTGCGCCACGGCGGCATGGTCGACAAGTTCATTGGCGACGCGATCATGTCGATCTTCAATGCGCCTATCGCACAAGCCGACCATGTGTCTCGCGCTGTGCGCTGTGCGCTCGAACTCGATGCTTTCGCGGAGACCTTCAGGATCGCTCAGAACGCCGCTGGCATTCCGCTCGGTCATACCCGGCTGGGTGTGCATTCGGGGCCTGCGGTCATCGGCAATTTCGGCTCCCAGGCACGGATGGACTTCACAGCCTTGGGCGACACTGTCAACACCGCAGCGCGCACTGAGGGCGTGAACAAGTATTTCGGCACCCGTATCTGCTGCACCGATGCGGTGGTGTCGCAATGCCCCGATCTTCATTTCCGCCCGATCGGCAACGTCGTCCTCAAGGGCAAGCTCACTGGCGTCGACCTCTATAACCCGGTCACTGACGCAGAAGCCGCGGCGCCCTTGTATCGCCGCTATCTGGAGGCCTACGCATTGCTCAAGGACGAAGACCCAGGTGCTGCCGATGCGGTTCGGGCCTTGCATCGAGATTACCCTGATGACGCTTTGATTCAGTTCCATTTTGACCGCGTCGAGTCCGGTCTCAACAACAACTTTGTCATCATGGAGGACAAGTGATGACCTCTGGAGCCGAGGCGCGGCGGGCTGGTCTGGTCGTCGTCGCGATGGGTCTGGGTTTCGCGGCACAGGCGCAGCAAGGCCTCAGCGCTGAACAGTTGCGGCAAATCGATCAGCTCAACCTCCTGCGTGAGCGAGTTCCCAACCCGCTGCCGGCAACCCCGAAGTTCGACTTGCGCATCCTGGCGCCGGAAAAGTCGGCGGTTCCCAAGGCGGTTGACGAATTGGAGTTCACGGTCTCAGGTGTCGAGGTCGAAGGCGCCACGCATTTTTCGAAGGCCGAGGTCGACGGGCTGTTCGCGCCGCTGCTGAACCGGACCTTGGGTTTGACGGCGATACGCGACGCTGCCAGCGAGTTGGAGCAGAAGTACCGTGACCGGGGATTTTTTCTGGTGCGGGTCTTCTTGCCGCCGCAGCAGGTCAAGGACGGCATCTTCAAGATCAGGGTGGTCGAAGGCCACGTGTCGCAGGTGTTTGTCGAAGGCTCGGACGAGTCGACCAACGAGCGTGTGGCAAGCTTCGCGCGCCACTTGTCGGAGATCCGTCCGCTCGATCTGGCCGGTCTCGAGCGGGTGCTGCTCACCATCAATGACCTGCCAGGCGTATCAGCCACTGCGGTGCTGCGCCCGGGCGCCGAACTGGGCACCTCGGACCTTCTGCTGACGGTCAGCGCCGTCGGCGGATCACAACTGGTCACGGCCAACAACACCGGATCCCAAACCACCGGCCCCTATTCGCTGAACTACAACCTCACGCTGCAGCAACCCTTGAAGAGTCCGGGGCAACTCAATCTCAGCCTGACGGGATCCGGCACAAGCTCCAACGGCTTTTCGGGTATCCGCAGTGTCGTTACCCGCTATGCCCAGGCCCTGGGAAGTCGCGGGCTGATGTTCAGCCTGGGTGGGACGCTGAGCGAGTCCAAGCCAAGCGGCACGCTCGAGAGCCTCGAGATTCAGAGCAACGCGGTTGGGCTGACCTCGCGATGGCGCTATGCGCTGCAACGTTCGCGCGTCAGCTCTGTCTATCTGGACGGCGGGCTGGCGCTCAACGACAGCAAGACCACGCTGGGCGGCGCCGTGTTGACACACGATCGCGCCAGCGTGCTCGATCTGGCCGGCACATGGGCTTTGAACGGCTGGATGGGTGGCACGCAAAGTGTCAGCCTGGGCTTGGCGCGAGGCATTGCGGCGATCGGCGCCGTCGACGGTCAGCCGCCGTCGACACCAGGATTCAACCCCCTGTTCCGAAAATTCGTCCTCGGTCTGCAGCGTAGCCAGGCCCTGCCCTATCAGTTCAGTCTGGCCTTCACCGCCAGCGGCCAATACACCCGCGACAGGTTGCTGGCCGGCGAACGCCTGGCCTTTGGCGGCCCTGGCATTGGCCGGGGTTTTCCGTCAGCCATCATCTCCGGCGATCAGGGCTTCGGGGCCAGTCTGGAGTTGAGCCGCCCATTGAGCGTTGGCCTGGATCCGACCATCGGCAATCTGCAGGTTTACCTGTCGACTGACAGCGCGAGCGTGCGCACCCGGCCCGCCCCGAATATCGAGGCGACGTCGGCGCACCTCAGCTCTCAGGCGCTGGGATTGCGCTTCGCCGTCCTGACCGATACCCAGGTGGACCTGCGCATGGCCCGTGCCAACCAGGCGCTTGTTAACGACGACCCTGGTCGCCGTAAAAGACTGCTGATCGAAGTCATCAAGCGGTTTTGAGGGTGTGACAGCGCGGCACCGGCACCGGCACCGGACCCGCATCGCTCGGCGGCTATAGGGTCAAGTGGTACCATCATTCGAACTTTCGGCACAACCCGGTGTCGTCGGTTTCACCACACCAGACCACCGCTTCCAGGCCGCGCCGGCTGCTGCACCTTCGGCAGCAGTTTGCGGCGTCTTGACCCATACCGAGCCGTTGTTGATCCCCAGCGGGATGTCCATCGGTCACACCCTTTCCAGAGTTGCGCCATGATTCGATCGCTGTACCGAGCCTGTTCGACCGCCGTGCTGGCGTTGTTGTGCGGCCTGCCGTTCTGTCAGCTCGCTGCCGCCCAAGAATTCCCGAGCAAGGCCTTGCGCGTGGTGGTGCCCTGGCCTGCCGGCGGTCTGGTCGACGTGGCGGCCAGGTTGGTTGGCGTCAGGCTGCAGGCTGCGCTTGGCCAAGCCGTGGTGGTCGACAACAAGGTCGGCGCCGGCGGCGTGATCGGTGCCGACCTGGTCGCCAAATCGCCAGCCGATGGCCACACGCTGGTCTTCACGACCAGCGCGTTGGCCATCAACGCGGCGCTGCGTGCCAAGCTGCCTTTCGATGTGGTGAAGGATTTCGACCCGGTCGCGCTGGTAGCTTATGCGCCGTCGGTGCTGGTGGTCAGCCCGTCGTCCGGCCTGAACACCGTGAAGGACTTGGTTGCGCTGGTGAAATCCAAGCCGGGCAAGATCAGCTACGCGTCGGCCGGCATCGGCTCGCCGGCGCACCTCTCGGGCGAGTTGTTCAAGTCGCTGCTGGGCTTGGACGCGCTGCACATTCCTTACACCGGGGCACCGGCTGCGATGAACGACCAGATCGCTGGACGCATCGATTTCCAATTCGCCAACATGACCGTCGCGCTGCCGCAGATCAAGGCCGGCAAGGTGCGTGCGCTGGCGGTGACCAGCGCCAAGCGATTTGCCGCACTGCCAGAATTGCCGACGATGGCCGAAGCCGCAGCGCCGACCTTCGAAGCCGATCAGTGGCTGGGCTTTCTGGCGCCGCACGGCACGCCGCGTTCGGTGGTCGATCGCTTGGCAGGCGAGGTCAACAAGGCGCTGGCAAACGATGAGGTCCGCGCTGCGTTCGCAGCCGCCGGCATGACGGCCGCTTCGCCTGGCAATCCGGCGGCGTTCGAGGCCTATTTGAAGACCGACCTGGTCAAATGGTCTGGCGTGGTCAAGGCAGCCAACATCCAGCCTGAATGAGTCCAATGGCAGGCTGCGATGCGGCTGGCCAACGCTAAGCGCCGGCGTCTTCGAGCACCATCGCTGCACCCTTCTCGCCGATCATGATCGCGGCGGCGTTGGTGTTGGTCGAGGTCATCCTCGGCATCACCGAGGCGTCGATCACGCGCAGCCGATCGACGCCCCGAACCCTCAGACGCGCATCGACCACCGAGTGCGCGTCGCCGCCCATGCGGCAGGTGCCGCTGGGATGGAACACGGTGCCGCCGAATTGGCGTGCGAAGTGCTCGAGCTCGGCCGCTGTGCGAACCTGCTTGCCGGGCATGTACTCGTCATCGGTGATCAGGTCGCGAAACGCCGGTTGGGCGTAGATGTCTCTGAGCATTTGCAGTCCGGCCACCAGCACCTTCGCATCGTGTGGATCGGTGAGATAGTTGGCGACGATACGCGGCGGTGCCAGTGGATCAGCGGAGCCGATCTGCACGGTGCCGCGCGACAGCGGGCGGCACTGTGTGGCCGAGGCCGAAAAGCCCGAGAAACGGTGCAGCGGATCGCCAGGCTTGTCCACTGACAAGGGCATCACATTGAACAGCACGTCGGCGCGTCCGCCCTCGGCATGCTCGGAGCAAGCCAGGCCACCCACCTGCCCAGCGCCCACCGTGAGCGGCCCGCGAGCCCGCAGCAGCCATTGCAAACCCATCTGCGCCAGGCGCAGCGGATTGCGAACATCGTCGTTGAGCGATTGCCGTTGTTTGAGCTTGACGATCACCCGCGCCTGATAGTGGTCTTGCAGGTTGGCGCCGACCTCCGGCGCATCCACCAGGGTGGCGATCCCGTGCCCGCGCAGCAGCGCCGCCGGCCCGATGCCCGAGAGCTGCAGCAACTGCGGAGACTGTAGCGCGCCGGCGGCGACGATCACCTCGGCGCTGGCGCGCAGCTCGCGCTCGACACCGTCCTGCACACAGGCCACACCGACCGCTCGGCCCTGTTCAACCAACACCCGTGTGACCTGCAGGCCGGTGGCCACCACCAGGTTGCTGCGGCCTCGCACCGGGGCCAGGAAAGCGGTGGCCGCGTCGCAGCGCCAGTGCCCGCGCAGCGTCAACTGGTAAGGGCCGACGCCGGTGGATTCCGGACCATTGAAGTCAGCGATGCGGCGATGTCCGGCCTGCGCCGCAGCCACCAGCCAGGCTTCGCAGCAGGGGTGGTCGTTGCGCAGGTCGGAGACGCCGAGCTCTCCGCCGGTGCCGTGAAACTCGGTCTGGCCGCCTTCGAAGCGTTCGGAGCGCTTGAAGTAAGGCAGCAGGTCTGCATAGCCCCAGCCCTTGGCGCCCAGTGCGGCCCAGTCGTCGAAGTCCTGGCGCTGGCCGCGGATGTAGAGCAAGCCGTTGATCGCGCTCGACCCGCCCAGCACCCGCCCGCGTGGCCAGACCATTGCCCGACCGTTGGTCTGCGGCTGGGGTTCAAGCGGGAACTGCCAGGAAAAACGATGGTCGTAAATGGTTCGGAAATAGCCCACCGGCAAGCGCAGCCAGAAACTGTGGTCCGCACCGCCGGCCTCGACCAGCAGCACGCGACAGGCGGGGTCCGCGCTGAGCCGGTTGGCCAGCACGCAGCCGGCCGAGCCGGCACCGACGATGATGTAGTCGTAGCCGACCGCGAGTTTGCTCACGCCTTCACCGTCTCCAGGAAGGGCTTGGCGTCGAAGTACTGTTCGGCCTTGAGTGCGTTCTGGATGTTGGCGTTGGCAACGAAGAAATCGGTCACTTGTTGCAGCCATTGGGTCACCGTGCCGTCCTGGTAGCGGGTGCGCCATTCGGCGTTGCTGTAGTACTTGGACGCCTTGAACTGTTCCTTGAACTCGGCCAGCGGTACCTGAGGGTACTGGGCTTTCTGCAGCATCTCCGCAGATTCATCAGGGCGGCTGACGATCTGCGCGTTGGCATCGGCCCAGCCGGCGATCAGCTTGGCGATCACCGCGCGGTGCTTGTCGTAGTAGTCGCTGCCGGCCGCCCAGCCGCCCATGATGGCGGCCTGCGGGTAGAAAGCCGACGCGTCCACCAGCTTGCGCGCGCCGGGCAGTTTCTGGCGGATCACCGAGTCGAAAGGCACCCACAGCGCCACCGCTGGCACCGCGCCTGAGATGAACGAGGTCACGGCTTCGGTCATGCGCTGGTTGACGAGTTGCACATCCTTGGCGGGATCGAGCTTGCCCGAACGCAGCGCCCGGTCCAGGAAGACATGGGCCGTCGTGCCGGTCGTGGTCGAGATCTGCTTGCCCTTGAGATCGGCGATCGTCTTGATGCCCGAATCCTCGCGCACCCAGAGCTGGGCGGTGGCGTACTCGATGTTGTTCATCAGGAAGACCTTGCCCTGCCCACGCGCCGGGAAGTTGGACAGCACCGCGCCGGTCGACAGCATGTCCAGACTGCCACCAATCATCGCCTGGAACAGCTCCAGCCCGGTGGTGAAGGCGATCAATTCGAGGTCCAGGCCCTGCTTGGCGAAGCTGCCCAACTGCTGGCCAATGAAGATGTGGCTGTCCACCGCAGGGGTGTGCAGATAGCCCACCCTGACTTTGGTTCGGGCCTGTGCGCGAACGACAAGGCCTGGCGCTGCCAGCGCGGTTGCAGCGCCTGCCTGGATCAACTGTCGGCGTCGAATGCTCATGGCGATTTCCTCATGGGTTGAATTGAAGCAACTACTGGCCTGCACTGGCCCGACCGGCCTGCGTTGGCGCTTGCCGGACCTGCGCCGCGTACTCCTGCATCACGATGTCGCGGATCTGCGATCTGAGCGCGGCAAAGCGCGGATCCTCGTGCACGCTCTCGGCCCGCGGATAGCCGAAAGGCACGTCGATGATGGCGCGAACCCGCGCCGGCCGGGCCGTGACGACGACGATGCGCGAGGACAGGTAGAGCGCTTCCTCCACCGAGTGGGTGATCATCATCACCGTCTTGCCCTCGCGTTGCAGCACTTGCAGCAACAGGTCCTGCATCGCCGAGCGTGTCTGCGCGTCGAGCGCGCCGAAGGGTTCGTCCATCAGCAAGAACTCGGGGCGCACCGCGTAGGCCCTGGCGATCGCCAGCCGCTGGCGCATGCCGCCTGACAGGTGCTTTGGAAAGTGCCCGGCAAAGTCGGTCAGGCCCATCAGCGACATGTAGCGGTCGGTGATCTCGGCTGTTTCGGCCGCGTGGGCTCGGTTGGCGTCGAGCTTGAGGCCGAACTCGATGTTCTGGCGTACCGTCAACCACGGGAAGACGCCGTATTCCTGGAAGATCACGCCACGGTCTGGCCCGGGTCCGTTGATCGGCTGGCCGTCGAGCAGCACCCGGCCCTCGGTGGCTTGCACGAAGCCGCCGACGATGTTCATCAAGGTCGTCTTGCCGCAGCCCGAGGGGCCGATGATCGAGACGAACTCGCCGTCGCGGATATCAAACGACACCTGGTCGAGGACACGCATCGCACCCTGGGGGGTGTCGAAATCGACCGAGACCTGGTCGAAGCGGATGCGCACGGCGGCGGTCTTGTCGATGGCCGAGGTGCTCATGCGATGCGGTCCTGCCAGGCGACCAGGCGACGGGTCGCTGCACGCAGCGCCAGATCCATCAGCATCGCGATCAAGCCGATGCAGATGATGCCGACGTAGATGATGTCGAGCTGGAAGAAGGCCGAGGCGTTCTGGATCATCGCGCCCAGGCCTTGTTGCGCGGCGATCAACTCAGACGCAACCAGCGTCGCCCAGGCCACGCCCAGCGCCACGCGCACCGCGGTCAGGATGTGCGGCACGGTCAGCGGAATGATGACTTTGCGGAAGATTTCGAAGTCGCTGGCGCCCAGGGTTCGCGCCACCTTGATGAAGATCGGACTGATCTGTGCAATGCCTTCGTACATCACGATGACACCGGCAAAAAAGGCCGCATAGAACAGGATCACGGTCTTGGCCAACTCGCCGATGCCGAAGTAGACGATGACCAGCGGGATCAGCGCGATGGGCGGCAGGGCGCGAAAGAAGTTGATCACGGGATCGATGAATCTGCGCAGCCCTGGGTACCAGCCCAGGCAGAACCCGACCGGCACGGCCAGCGCGACCCCCAGCGTCACGCCGATGAACACCCGCTGGGTGGAGATGTAGATGTCGCGCCATAGCCGGTCGCCTGCCAGCTCGATGGCCTTGCTGAAAACCAGATGCGGCGCCGGCACCAGCGCCGGGTTGATCAGGCCGCTGGCGCGAATCGCGTACCAAAGGGCCAGGATCAACAGCCAGGGCGCGAGCATCAGCGCAATGCGCCGAAGTCTGGGCGGTCTGGTGTTGGAGGTTCGCATCTGGGTGCTGGATCCTGATCGGCTGGGCGTTGCTTGCGCCGCTGCTGATCCGATCGTACTATAGATAATATGTTTATACATGATGGCCAATCCAGCGGACCCGCATCAACCGATGGGGTCTCGGCGACGCCGCCCCATGCCAAGCCTGCCTGAGGACACCAATCGATGAAGCCCTTGCCACCGTTGCAGCCGCTGCGCCCAGCCCGCGTCGAGGCCTTCGTGTTGCGCTGCCCGATTGCCGAGCCCGTGCGCACCTCGTTCGGCACGATGGTCGACCGACCCGCTGTCTTTGTGCGGATCGAGGATGACGAGGGCGCTGTGGGCTGGGGCGAGATCTGGTGCAACTTTCCGGCCTGTGGCGCTGAGCACCGCGCCCGGCTGCTCGAGACGGTGATGGCGCCGCTGCTCGTCGGTCGCCGCTTTGCAAGCCCGCGCGAGGCCTTTGAGGAATTGACCTCTCGCACCGCCGTGCTGGCGATCCAGTGCGCCGAGCCCGGACCGATGGCCCAGACCATTGCCGGGATCGACCTCGCGCTCTGGGACTTGTGCGCACGGCGCGCGGGCTTGCCGCTGTGGCGCCTGCTCGGTGGCGAGCAGGACCAAGTCGGTGTTTACGCCAGCGGTATCAGCCCGGACCGGCCGCAGGATTTGGTCGCCGCGCAACTCGCGCTCGGCCACCGTGCTTTCAAGCTCAAGATTGGCTTTGGCGCCGAACGCGACCTGGCCAACCTGGCCGCGTTGCGACAGATGATGGGCGACGACTTGGCGCTGATGGCTGACGCCAACCAAGGCTGGACCTTGGCGCAGGCTTGCGAGATGGTGCCGTTGCTCGAGCCTTTCAAGCTGGGCTGGCTCGAGGAGCCTTTGCGCGCTGACCGACCCTGGTCACAGTGGCAGACGCTGGCCCAAGCCGGCAGCATCGCGCTCGCGGCGGGCGAGAACATCGCCGGCGAAGAGGCTTTCGACCTGGCGATCCGGCAGTCTCCGCTGGCGGTGCTGCAGCCCGACTTGGCCAAGTGGGGGGGCATCTCCGGCTGCTGGCCCGTGATCGAACAAGCCCAGTCGGCGGGTCTGCGCTACTGCCCCCATTACCTGGGCGGCGGCATCGGGCTGCTGGCCTCGGCGCATGTGCTGGCGGCCGCTGGCGGCGCCGGCATGCTCGAGATGGACGTCAACCCCAACCCGCTGCGCTCACTGCTCGCAGGCGGGCTGGTCGAGATCGTGCAGGGCCGCGCCAACCTCGGGCAGTTGCCCGGTTTGGGCGTCGTGCCCGACCTGCAGCAGCTGGCTGACGCCGCTGCTGCGGGCTGTTAGAAACAGACTGTCAGAAAAGAGGGCGGTGGCCGCTCAGCGCAGGATTCAGGCTGCAGGCTGGACCTTGTCCTGGGTCTTGGTGTCGAAGTCGCTGGCCTCGTGCCGCTCACGCAGCTGGCTGGCCGGCTCACCCATCACGCGGTTGACCATGCGACCGCGCTGGACGGCCGGGCGCAACGCGATCTGGTCGGTCCAGCGCTGGACGTGGGTGTAGTCCTGGACCTGCAGGAATTCGCCGGCGCCATAGACCAGCCCCTTGGCCAAGGCACCGTACCAGGGCCAGACGGCGATGTCGGCGATCGTGTAGTCGTCCCCGCCGAGGTATTCGCTCTCGGCCAGGCGCCGGTCGAGCACATCGAGTTGTCGCTTGACCTCCATCGCAAAGCGGTCAATCGCGTATTCGATCCGGGTCGGCGCGTACGCATAGAAGTGGCCGAATCCTCCGCCGAGATAGGGCGCGCTGCCCATTTGCCAGAACAGCCAAGACAGGCATTCCGCGCGCTTGGCGGCATCGGTTGGCAGCAAGGCGCCGAATTTCTCTGCCAGATGCATCAGGATCGCGCCGGACTCAAACACCCGGATCGGCGTCGGCCCACTGCGGTCCATCAGTGCCGGGATCTTGGAGTTCGGGTTCACGGCGACAAAGCCGCTTCCAAACTGGTCGCCCTCGTTGATGCGTATCAGCCAAGCGTCGTACTCTGCACCGGTGTGGCCCAGCGCAAGCAGTTCTTCGAGCATCACCGTGACCTTCACCCCGTTCGGCGTGGCCAGCGAGTAGAGCTGCATCGGGTGTCGGCCGACCGGCAGTTCCTTGTCCTGGGTCGGGCCTGCGATCGGACGGTTGATGTTGGCGAACCGACCGCCGTTCTCCTTGTTCCAGGTCCAGATTTTGGGCGGGGTGTAGGCAGACGAATCGGTCATTCGATGGGCTCCAGGGTTTGGTGGGACGTACGGGCGGCGCTGGCGCGCGGTGACGCGGACTCTACCGGATCAAGCCTCCTCTCGCTGGGCAAGGCCTTGCGCGCGCAGGCCCATGAATTTCTCGGCGCCAGGCCTGGCGACCCGAGACTCGGTTATGGTTCGGCCGCCCCATGCGAACGCCATTGCTTGGCGACCCATCGCACGCTGCCGTGATCCAGGCCTGAGCCCAGGCCGCACCCGTCTCAAATGATGAACCGCCCGAGGACCAAGATGACACCAAGTTATACCGATACCCGATTGCTGATTGCAGGCCAATGGTGCGACGCCGCCAGTGGCAAGACGATCGACGTGGTCAACCCTGCCAGCGGCCAGGTGATAGGCCGGGTCGCTCACGCCGGCATTCCCGACCTCGACCGTGCGTTGGCAGCGGCCCAGCGCGGTTTCGAAGACTGGCGCAAGGTGCCTGCCAACGAGCGTGCCACGACAATGCGCAAGGCCGCAGGGCTGGTGCGCGAGCGGGCCTCTGACATCGCCCGGCTGCTGACCCAAGAGCAGGGCAAGCCTGTTGGCGAAGCGCGCATCGAGGTCATGGCTGCCGCTGACATCATCGAGTGGTTCGCCGATGAAGGCCGTCGCGTCTATGGCCGCATTGTTCCTTCGCGCAACCTGGCGGCCCAGCAGTTGGTGATGAAAGAGCCGGTGGGCCCGGTGGCCGCGTTCACGCCATGGAATTTTCCGGTCAACCAGGTCGTGCGCAAGCTGTCTGCGGCGTTGGCCAGCGGCTGCTCCTTCCTCGTCAAGGCGCCTGAGGAGACGCCCGCATCGCCTGCTGCGCTGCTGCAGGCTTTTGTCGACGCGGGTGTGCCGGCCGGCACCGTCGGTCTGGTGTTCGGCACGCCGTCCGAGATCTCGACCTATCTGATTGCCCACCCGATCATCCGCAAGGTCACCTTCACCGGTTCGACGCCCGTGGGCAAGCAACTCGCTGCGATGGCTGGCGCGCACATGAAGCGCGCGACGATGGAACTTGGCGGCCATGCCCCGGTCATCGTCGCGGCCGACGCCGATGTCGAACTCGCGGTCAGGGCCTCGGCTGGCGCAAAGTTCCGCAACGCGGGTCAGGTCTGCATCTCGCCGACGCGCTTCCTGGTGCACAACAGCATTCGTGATGAGTTTGCTCGGGCGATGGTCCAGCACGCGCAAGGCCTCAAGCTCGGCGATGGCCTGGCCGACGGCACGACGCTCGGCCCGCTGGCCAACCCGCGCCGCCTGACCGCGATGGCCCAATTGTTGGCCGACGCCCAGGCCAAGGGCGCCAAGCTCGCCACCGGTGGCGACCGGGTCGGCTCGTCTGGCAACTTCTTCGCGCCGACCGTGCTGACCGATGTGCCGCTGAACGCCGAGGTGTTCAACCATGAGCCTTTCGGCCCGGTGGCGGCCATTCGCGGCTTCGACACGCTGGAGGAGGCCATCGCCGAGGCCAACCGGCTGCCCTACGGCCTGGCGAGCTATGCGTTCACGCAGTCGATCAAGAGCGCGCATCTGCTGGCGCAGCAGCTGGAGGTGGGCATGCTGTGGATCAACCAGCCGGCGGCGCCGTCGCCCGAGATGCCCTTCGGGGGGGTGAAGGATTCGGGCTATGGTTCCGAAGGCGGGCCCGAGGCGATGGAGGCCTATCTTGTCACCAAGACCGTGTCGATCATGGCGGTCTGAGGCTGCACTGAGGCTGGGCTGAGGCTGGTTGGCGCCGTCAAGCGGGCGTCGGCCCGCGACCCGTCAGGCCCGCCTCGCGCGCGGCCTCGTAAGCGGCCAGCCGCAGCGCGAATTTGCCACGGCCTTCTACCGCTGCGTGAGCCTCGACCGGGCTGGGCAAGGTCTCGTAGAAATGGCAGGCCACGCGGTGCCCAGGCGCGGCCTCGCGCAGCACCGGCTCTTCGACACGGCAGCGCTGCTGGGCGTGCATGCAGCGGGTGTGGAAGCGGCAACCGTCCGGCGGGCTCATCGCGCTGGGCACGTCGCCGGCGAGCAGGATGCGCTGGCGCTGCAGCCCGGGCTCGGGGCGCGGGATCGCTGACAGCAGCGCCTGGGTATACGGGTGCAGCGGCCTGGCGTACAGCGATCCCTTGTCGGCGACCTCGACCAACTGGCCCAGGTACATCACCGCGACGCGATCGCTGATGTGCTTGACCACCGCCAGGTCATGCGCAATGAACAGGTAGGACAGGCCAAAGCGTTTCTGCAAGTCTTGCAGCAGGTTGACCACCTGGGCCTGGATCGAGACGTCGAGCGCCGACACCGGCTCGTCGCAGACGATCAGCTCGGGCCTGACCGCGAGCGCGCGCGCGATGCCCACCCGCTGGCGTTGCCCGCCCGAGAACTGGTGCGGATAACGTTGAGCATGCTCGGGCAATAGACCGACGACCTGCAGCAGTTCGCGCACCCGGTCGGGACGGTCGCGCTCGTCGCCGATGCCGTGCACGGCCATCGGTTCAGCCAGCGTCTGGCCGATCGTCATGCGCGGGTTCAACGACGCGTAGGGGTCCTGGAAAATGATCTGCAGATGGCGCCGCATCGCGCGCATGCCCTCTTCCGGCAGGTCGGCGATCTCCTGGCCCTGGAATCGCACCGACCCTGCGGTCGGTGCCATCAAGCGCAGGATCAGCCGCCCGGTGGTGGACTTGCCGCAGCCCGATTCGCCGACCAGCGCCAAGGTCTGGCCCCGCGCGATGTCGAAGCTGACGTCGTCGACCGCGCGCACCTGGCCCGCCGTGCGGGCGAACACCAGGCCGCGCTTGACCGGGAAATGCTTGACCAGGCCGCGGACGCTCAGCAGGGGTTCGTCGGCATTCATCGGTCGGTCTCCGCGATCCGCTCGACTGGCGCTTTCCAGCAGGCGGCCAGGTGCGACGGGCCCAGGGTTCGCAGCGGGGGTTCTTCGGCATGGCAGCGCGCGTCCGAGAAGGGGCAGCGCGGCGCGAAGCGGCAGCCTGCGGGCTGGTTCGCCGGGCTGGGCACGCTGCCCTCGATGGTGGACAGCCGATCGCGAACGACGTCCATGCGCGGGATCGATCCCAGCAGGCCAATCGTGTAAGGGTGTTGCGGGTCGGCGAACAACGCGGCCACCGGCGCGCTCTCGACGATCTTGCCGGCATACATCACGATCACCTCGTCGACCTGCTCGGCGATCACCCCCAGGTCGTGGGTGATCAGCAATATCGCCATCCCCAGCCGCTGCTGCAGATCGCGCAGCAGGTCGAGGATCTGCGCCTGGATCGTCACGTCCAGCGCCGTGGTCGGCTCGTCGGCGATCAACAGCGCGGGCTCGCAGGCCAGCGCCATCGCGATCATCACGCGCTGGCGCATCCCGCCCGACAGCTGGTGTGGAAAGTCGTCGAAACGCTCGGCCGCGGACGGGATCCGCACCAGCTCCAGCACCTCGATCGCACGCTGCCGCGCCGCCTCATGCGATCGATCCGAATGCGCTCGGATGGCCTCGACAATCTGCCGGCCAATGGTGTGCACCGGGTTCAGCGAGGTCATGGGCTCCTGGAACACCATCGCCATGCGTCCGCCGCGCAGCAATCGGCGCTCGTTGGCCGACAGGCCCAGCATCTCTCGACCCTCGAAGACCAGCGAGTCAGCGCTGACCCGTCCCGGTGGCGAGGGCACCAGGCCCATCAGCGACAACGAGGTCACGCTCTTGCCGCAACCCGACTCGCCGACCAGGCCGACCGAGCGTGCCCGACCGACGTCGAAGCTGATGCCATCGACCGCACGGAACAGACCCCGATCGGTGTCGAACCAGGTGCGCAGCCCGCGCACCGCCAGCAGCGGTGGCTCGGCGGCGGTGGGCGCCGGAGAATGCGGCTGCAGGCTCACAGAGAGACGTCCAGTCCTTTGTAGAAGGTGTACTGGAACAGCATGTGGGCGCGGGCGCCCTTGATCTTTTTAGTGCTGGTCTGGTACATGCGTGTGTTCATCACCGGGATCCACAGGTGTTCCTTCATCACGATCTCCTGTGCGGCCTGGTAGCCGGCAGCGCGGTCGGTGGCGTTCAACGCGGTGCGGCCTTTGAGGATCGCCGCGTCGGTGGCAGCGTCTTTCCAGTTCATCCGGTTCGGCGCCGGGATCTGTGACGAATCGAAGTAGAAGTTCATCAACTCGCCCGCCGACAGATAAGGCACGGTCACGGTCCACAGGTCGAAGTCCTGGCCCTGCAGGCGGGCCGGCATGATGCCGGACTCCAGCGCGGTGATCTGCCAGTCGACGCCGATCTTGCGCATGTAGCCCTGCATCGCTTCGGCGATGCGCGGGAAGATCGTGACTTGCGGGATGAACACCACCGGCGCCAGCCGCACGCCGTCCTTGATGCGGATGCCGTCCGGGCCTTTCTTGGTCCAGCCGGCTTCGTCGAGCAGGCGGTTGGCCCGCGCCACGTCTTCCTTGACGATGCCCTTGGTGCCCGGCGCGAAGTCGAGTGCATTGGGATCGATGTAGGTGTAGGCCGCTTCCGACTGGCCCAGCATCACCGACTTGACGATCTCGGCGCGGTTGATGCCGATGCTCATCGCCTCGCGCACCCGCTTGTCGGCCACCAGCGGCCGGCTGGCCTTGAAGCCGAAGTAGTTGAGCTGGAAGTTGGGCTTGGCCTCGTCGACGTTGAGCATCGGCGACTTCTTCGCCTGGTCGATGAACTGGGTTGGGAAGTGCGTCGTGATGTCGAAGCGACCGCTCATCATGGCTGCCAGGCGGCTGGAATCCTCGGGGATGATCTTGATCGACAGCTTCTCGAACTTGACCGGTCCCGCGTTTTTGTACATCGGCGTCGGGCCCCACTTGTAAGCGTCATGGCGCTTGAGCAGCAGTTCGGTGCGGGGCTGCCAGCTCACCCAGCACCATGGGCCGGTGCCGTCGATGCCCTTGATGCCGTAGTCCTTGCCCAGCGTGTCCACACTCTCTTTGTTGTGGATGCTGTTGTTGAACATCGTCAGCTGCACCAACAGGTCGGAGTAGGGCTCACTCAGTTCGTACTCGACGGTGTAGGGGTCCGGTGCGCGCAGGTCCTTGATCTTGCCGGCGCGCCAGGCGTAGGGCGAGCGCGTGGCGGGGTCCTTCTGCCGGTTGAAGCTGTAGATCACGTCGGCGGCGGTCAATTTCTTGCCGCTGCAGAACTGCACGTCGTCTCGCAGCTTGAAGGTGTAGAGCTTGCCGTCCGGGCTCAAGGTCCAGGACTTGGCCAGCAGCGGCACGGCGGTCTTGCCGTCCCAGTCGAGCGCGACCAGCGTGTCCTGGATCATGTGCGTGACGTCTGAAGTCGGCGACCAGGTGGTGCGCTGGCTGTCGTAATGCGGCGAGTCCAGCGCTTTGGCCATGTTCAGCGTCTGCGCCGGCGCACCCAGCGTGACAAAGAGGGCGCCGACGGCGAGTACGGCGTTTTTGAAGGTCTTCATGCTGGTTTCCTTGGGCTCAGGTTGGGTCAGGGCGTGGCAACTCATTGCTGCAGTCGCGGGTCGAGCACGTCGCGCACGGCATCGCCCAGCAGGTTCGCTGCCAGCACGATCGCGAAGATCGCCAGGCTCGGGATGGTGGCGATATGGGGTGCCATGAACAGAAAGTCGCGGCCTTGCGCGGCCATCATGCCGAGCTCGGCCACCGGGGGCTGCGCGCCCATGCCCAGAAAGCCAAGCGACGAGCCGACCAGGATGACCTGGCCAAACCGCAGAGTCAGGAACACCGCGACCGTCGAGATGCAGTTGAGCGCCAGGTAGCGCCAGATCAGTGTGCGGTTGGACACGCCCACCGCGCGACCGGCCTCGATGAACTCCTGCCCCATCACCCCGACCGCAGCGCCGCGGGCGACGCGTGCAACGTCGGGCACGGTCGAGACCACCAGCGCGAACACCACCGCAGACAGCCCCGACCCGAGGATCGCCGCGACGGCCAAGCCAATCAGGATCGCCGGGAAGGCCAGCATGATGTCGACCGTTCGCATGATCCATGGGTCGATGCGTTTGTAGAACGCCGCCAGGATGCCCAGCAGCGCGCCCAGCGCGCCGCCGAGCAGCACGCCGGCGAGGCCCATCATCAGCGTGTTGCGGGTGCCGTAGAGCACCCGGCTGAGCAGGTCGCGACCCGTGTTGTCGGTGCCAAACCAGTGCTCAGCGCTCGGCGGCTGCATCGCGATCGGCAGGTCGGTGAAGTACGGGTCGTAAGGCGCGACCCAGGGTGCGAGCAGCGCTGCAAGCACCATCAGACCCAGCACCAGCGCCGCGACCAACGCCACGCGGTCGCGCATCAGCCGGGCCAGCAGACTGCTGCGGCGCTTGGAGGGCAGCGCGGTGATCTCGGGGGTGCTGCTCATGTGCGCTGAACCCGGGGATCGAGCACGACATACAGGATGTCGACGCTCAGGTTGATCAGCAGGAAAGCCAGCGCCAGGATCATGATCGCGCCCTGCGCGGTGGGGAAGTCGCTGCTGACGATCGCCCCCACGGCCAAGCGTCCAACGCCCGGCCAGGAGAACATCGTCTCGGTGACGACCGCGCCACCCAGCAGAAATGCCGCTTGCAATCCGACCAGCGTGACGACCGGGATCAGCGCATTGCGCAGCGCGTGGTGGATCACCACTGCCGACTCGCGCAAGCCCTTGGCGCGGGCAGTGCGGACGAAGTCGGCGCCCAGCACTTCGAGTACCGCTGTACGCGTCAATCGGGCGATAGGCCCGATCAGCACGCTGCCCAAGGTCAGGCAGGGCAGGATCAGGCTGGGCAGACCACCGTCCCAGACCGGGCCGGTGCGGCCGGTGAAAGGCAGCAAGTCCCACAGGTAGCCGACGTATTGAATCAGCAGCAAACCGACGAAGAACACCGGCATCGACACCCCCGCGACCGACAGCGCGACGATCGCGCGGTCGAGCAGCGTGCCGCGCCGCACTGCGGCGATGGTGCCTAACAGCAGGCCCAGCGGCACCGCCAGCAGCATGGCCCCGACCATCAACTCGGTGGTGGGACCGATGGTGGCGGCGAGCTCCTCGAGGACGGATTTGTTGGAGATGATCGATCGGCCCAGGTCGCCTCGCGCAACCCGGCCGATGTACTCCGCAAACTGGATCAACAGTGGTCGGTCGAGACCCAGGTCGAGTCGGATCGCGGCGACGACCTCGGGGCTGGCATCAGCGCCTGCGATGATCAGCGCCGGGTCGGCAGGTGCGACCTGCATCAGGCAGAAGCACAGGAACAGGATGCCGACCAGCACAGGCAGCGACACCAAGAGCCTTCGCGCGATCATCGGTCCCAAGTCAGCGTCTCCTGGCGGGTCTAGCGCCCGCAAGACTGCAGGCTAAGCGGGATTTGCGGCAGACGTCAATCGTGTAATCCCGTGATCGCGTAATCCCGCGGTAGCGTTGCCGATACCGGCTTGAATGACCTGGGATGCCCGCTGTGATCGAGTCCCAGACGCGACAACGCCGCTGTGACGACGGATGCCATGATGGCTTGGGTTTTGACCTGACCACCCCGTCCCACCCTGGAACCACGCCACGACCATGAGCGACTACACCACGCTGTTGTACGAGCAACCCGCGCCCGGAGTGGCGCGAATCGTCATGAACCGCCCGCAGGCGCGCAATGCGCAGAACCTCGAGATGGGCTACGAGTTGAATGCGGCATTCGATCGCGCATCGCTGGATGACAGCATCAAGGTCATCGTGCTGGCGGCATCGGACCCGCATTTTTCGTCGGGCCATGATTTGCGTGGAGATGGTGGCGTGGTGCTGGGTGACCGACCGATCGTCTCGAGCTGGGGCGGTTTCCAGCAGCCCGGCGCGCACGGTCGCTTTGCCCGCGAGCAGGAGATCTACCTGCAGAACACCCGGCGCTGGCGCAACCTCGCCAAGCCGACGATCGCGGCGGTGCAGGGCCGCTGTATCGCCGGTGGCCTGATGCTGGCCTGGGCTTGCGACCTGATCGTCGCCAGCGACGACGCGACTTTCTGTGACCCGGTGGTGACGATGGGTGTGTGCGGCGTCGAATGGTTTGTCCACCCTTGGGAGTTGGGCGCGCGCAAGGCCAAGGAATTCCTGTTCACCGCTGACGATTGGAGCGCACAGGAGGCGCACCGGCTCGGCATGGTGAACCGGGTGGTGGCGCGCGCCGAGTTGGAAGCCGAGGTGCTCAAACTCGCGCTGCGCATCGCTGCGAAGCCGGCCTTCGCATTGCAGATGGTCAAGAAGGCGGTCAACCAGACGCTGGACATCATGGGCCAGCAAAGTTCGGTCGACCAGGCTTTCGCGTTGCACCACCTGTGCCACGCCCACAACGTGCAGGAATTCGGCCAAGTCATCGATCCCGGCGGCATGCCCGCAGCGGTCAAGCGCCGGGTTTAGCGCCCGGCCAAGCGCCCGGCCGTGCTCCCGGCCATGCTCCCGGCAAATCGCAGCCAACGCTGAGCTTGGCCAGAGACTGTCTTGCCCAAGACAGGAAGCGCGGAGGTCCAGGACCCGCGCTGGTGCGCAGGTCTCGGGTCGTTTGACTAGGCCGGCGTTGTCAGCGTTGGGTAGTCGGTGTAGCCCGCCGCCCCGCCGCCGTAGAAAGTCGCACGCTGGTAGGGCGTGAAGGGGGCGCCGATCTCGACGCGCCGTGGCAGGTCGGGGTTGGAGATGAAGAAGCGGCCGAACGCCACGGCGTCAGCACGGCCTTCCCGAACCGTCTGCAGCGCGCCATCGCGGTCGTAGCCGCCGGCATCAATCAGCACGTTCGGCCACAGCGGACGGAAGATCTCCGCCGTCGATGGCTGGCCTTCGCGCACGATGTCAGCCTTGCCGGTGCCGCTGGCGCGCGGTTCGATCAGGTGCAGGTACACCAGGTTGATCTTGGCGAGTTCGCGCACCAGGTGCGAGTACAACGGCATCGGATCGGTCTCGCCGCTGTCGTTGGCCACGCCCCAGGGCGACAGCCTGATCCCGGTGCGGTCGGCGCCGATCTCGGTGGCCACAGCCTGGGCGATTTCCAGGTGCAACCGGCAAAGGTTTTCGATGCTGCCGCCATAGCGGTCGGTGCGTTGGTTGCTGCGAGATTGCAGGAACTGCTCGAGCAGATAACCGTTGGCGCCGTGGATCTCGACGCCGTCGAAGCCCGCGCTGATCGCATTGGCTGCTGCCTGCCGCCAGCACTCAACGAGCTCCGGCATCTCGGCGGTGTCGAGTGCGCGCGGCACTTCGAATGGCGACGGCGTCCCGTCACGCGCGGTGGTCATGCCCTGCGCGGCAATGGCTGATGGCCCGACCGGCGCACCACCGTCGGCCTGGAAGCTCGAATGCGAGACCCGTCCGGTGTGCCATAGCTGCAGGTAGATCACGCCACCTTTGGCATGCACGGCATCGGTGACCAAGCGCCAGCCGGCGATCTGTGCCGGGGTGTGGATGCCCGGCACCTTGGCGTGGCCATGACCCTGCCAGGACACTGGCGAAGCCTCGGCGATCAGCAAGCCACCAGGCGTAGCCCGTTGCGCGTAGTAAAGCGCGTTTTGTGCCGTGGGCACGTTGCCATCAGGGCTGGCGCGCATGCGGGTCAGCGGGGCCATCACGACGCGGTGCTGCAGCGTGACCGCACCCAGCGCCAGAGGAGAGAAGAGTTTTTCGGTCATCGCGGATGGCTCGATTCTTGAAAGGACAGGAAGGACACGCCTAAGCGTATCAGCACAGCATCGACCGCCGGCGTTGTGGACAGCCCGGGTCGATCAAGACGCGAGCCTGAGGCCGACCGCTGCCGCCTGCCGTCGGTCGAATGATTGACAGCGGGCGTCGTGGTGGTGGCCGTGGATGCCGCCGCGCAGCAGGCCGGCCTCGGTCGAGCCCCAGAACGGGGCCCACCCCGAGGGCAGTTCCGGCGCACCAGGCGTCGACAACCACAAGCGGTACAGCAGACGCTTTTGATCTTCGGCCTCGTGGTCATGAAACTCGGTTCGCGAGTGCAGCACGGTGTGGTTGGACAGTATCTGCAGGTCCCCCGGCTGGAGTCGCATCGAATACATGAACGCGGGTCGGCGAACCATCTCGTCCAACAGCGCCATCGCTTCACGTTGTTGCAAGCCGAGCCTGGGCGCACCGGGCAGCTTGTCGCCGTTCTCGATGCGGTTGCGGTTCCATTGGCAGAAGACCTCGCCGCCGACCCGGCCGTAGATCGGCATCTGTATGAATGCTGGGGCGCCTTCGGCCTGCTCACCCTGACGGCTGTGGGCCACGGGCTGCTCAAGCAAGGCCGCGAGGTCTGGTCTTTCGGCCACGAGTTGGCGGAACGCGGCGACCGAACTGCTGCACAGGCTGTCGCCACCCGAAGGCGCTTGGTTGTAGCAGCTCAGCAGCACGATGTCTGCGCCGTCGATGTGGAAGTCTAGCTCGGCCCTCGACGAGTAACCGCGACCGGTCGGGCTGCGGTAGACCGTGCCGACATCCTTGACCTGGTTGATGTAGCGGCTGAGCTTGTCCTGCGGTCGTGCCACGCCGACGTGCAGCCCGATCGCCCAAGTCAGCATCTCGAACTCGGCCGGGCTGACCGACTCGCGTGGCAGGCCTTCGACCAATGCGATGCCTCGTCCATGCTGGGCTTCGGCCACGGCGTTACCGATCGGCGCCAGCGTCTGCGGTGCGAAGTCGAAATCTCGCTGCGTGTAGTCGAGCAGTGACTTGTCCGCCGACTGTCCGGCGCGCAACGCCCGCAGCATGTCGCTGCGTGCGGCGTCGTCCAGCCTCACCACCCAGCGCCGGTCGCGCTGCAGATCGGCGACGCGCCAGGCCGACAGGTCGCGTCCTGCGCTGTTGGCGGACGCTGCGGGAGATGCCTGGTTCGGACCCATGCGCGGCCCTTATTCGATCGGGAAGCGCTTGGCCAACGCGCCGAAGCGCTCACCCTCATCGCGCACCATGGCGGCGAATTCCGCCGGTGTGTTGCCGACGGCCTCCGACCCGATCGCGGTGAATGCCTTGCGCAAATCCTCTGCTTTGATCGCTTCGCGAACGGCGGCCGCGATGCCCTGAACGATGTGCGGTGGCGTGTCCTTGGGCGCGAACAGGCCGTACCAGGTCACCACGTCGAAGCCCGGGAAACCGGCTTCGACCGCGCTCGGGATCTCCGGCGCGACCGACGAGCGCTTGGCGCCCATCGTCATCACGACCTTCAATGTCCCGGCTTTGTAATGCGGCAACGCGGCGGTGATGCCCATGATGCCGAGGTTGACGTTGTTGCCGACGATGTCGGTGATCAGCTGTCCACCGCCTTTGTAATTGGCGACGATCAGGTTGGGCAACGCACTCTCGACACTGAGCATTCGCGCCTGCAAGCGGGCGATGTTCTCGGTCGTCCCCAACGAGCAGGGCGGCGCCGCTGTCTTGCAATGGCGCACGACATCGGCCATGGTCTTGACCGGCACTGCCGAGCCTGCGACGACGACACCGGGCAGCGCCGCGAAGGCCGACACCGGCAACAACTGCGTCACCGGGTCGATGCCTTTGAACGTCGGCAAGTGCTTGAGCAGGGTGAGCGAGGGCAGCTGCACGAGCAGCGTCAGGCCGTCTGGTTTGGCTTCGATCGCTTTGCGCGTGCCGATCAGCCCGTCGGCGCCGGCAACGTTTTCGACAATCACGGTCTGGCCCCAGAGACGCTGCAGTTCGCGCGCGACCGCGCGGGCCTGGGCATCGGTGCCGCCGCCAGGGCTGTAGGGGACGATCATCGTGACGGTCCGCTCGGGCTTCCAAGCCGGCTCGGCAGCGTTCGCGGTCGACAGCGTGGCCACAAAGGCCATGGCCAAGGCGCTGATGCGCCGATTGATGAACGGTGGCATCGGGACTCCTATGGGTTTTTCAGCGGGGTTTGCTGGCGGTCAGTCGTCGTCGGGTGAGGTCAAGTCGCCGGCTTTGGCGTTCCCGAAGGCCTGCTAGGCGATGGGCCCCGCAAGGCCGTCAACGCCCTCACTCGAAGCGCAACGTGCCATCGTCGAGGTTCACCAGCGGCAGCTGCTTGCGGTCTTGGTCGTAGTCCTGACCGTGGGTCCAGGGTTCGTTCGTTCCTTGGCGGGGCATCAAGTGCATGCCACGGTTCAGGTAGCCGGGGTTGAAGTTGGTCGGATCGACCCAGGGCTTGAGTGGCATGGCCTGTTCGCTCGGGCGCAATTGCGGCGTCACCATCGTTGCGCCGCGTTCTTTCATGTGGCCCAGCAGACGGCAGACAAAGTCTCCCATCAGGTCAACCCGCAGTGTCCAGCTCCAGCGCAGGTAGCCGAAGACCCACAACAGGTTGGGCACACCGGTGAACATCGCGCCACGGTAGGCGACGGTCTGGCTGAAATCGAGCGCCTCGCCGTCGACGCTGAAGCCGATCCCGCCCATCGTGCTCAAGTGAAATCCAGTGGCGGTGATGATGATGTCAGCGTCCAGCGTCTCGCCGGACTTGAGCTTCAAGCCGGTCGGCGTGAAGGTTTCGATCTGGTCGGTGACGACCGAGGCTTTGCCCTTGTTGATGGCATGGAACAGGTCGGCGTCGGGCACGAAGGCCAGTCGCTGTTGCCACGGCCGGTAGCTGGGCGTGAAGTGTTTGGCGACATCGACCTTGTCGCCGACCAGCGCGCGAATGTTGGCCACCAGCTCTTGCTTGACCAGCTCAGGCTCGCGGTGGGTGCGGGCGGCAAAGGCGCCTTGTTCGAACAACACCTTGCGGCGCACGATCTCGTGAATCCAGGCTTCGGGAATTTCGAGCTGGCGCAGCATGTCGGCGAGCTCGTTGATGTTGCGTGCGGTTCGGAAGTAGGTCGGCGATCGCTGCAGCATCGTGATGTGCTCGCAGTCCTCGGCCATGGCCGGGATCAGCGTCGCGGCGGTCGCGCCCGAGCCGATCACCACGACCTTCTTGCCGGTGTAGTCCAGGTCCTCAGGCCAGTTTTGTGGATGGACGATCCGGCCCTGGTAGCGGTCCATGCCGGCCCAGTCGGGGGTGTAGCCCTGGTCGTGCTGGTAGTAGCCCTGGCACATCCACAGGAACCCGGCGCTGAACTCGAGCCTCTCGCCCGTGTCGCTGCGACGCACCGCGAGCCGCCACTGGCGCTCGGTGCTGGACCAGGCTGCCGAGACGATTTCATGCCGGTAGCGGATGTGGCCGCCGAGCTGGTTTTCTTCGACCACCTCGCCCATGTAGCGCAGAATTTCCTCGGCGGTGGCGATCGGCGTGCCGGTCCAAGGCTTGAAGCGGTAGCCGAAGGTGTAGAGCTCGCTGTCGGAGCGAATGCCGGGGTAGCGGTGCGTGATCCAGGTGCCACCAAAGCTGTCTTTGGATTCGAGCACCAGATAGCGGGTGCCGGGGCTTTGGGTTTTCAGGTGGTAGGCAGCGCCGATGCCGGAGATGCCGGCGCCGACGACGATGACGTCAAAGTGTTCAGGGCTGTTCATGCGACCATTCTCCATCCATCGATTCAAAAGCGGGCCCCCGACAGTTGGCGCCGCTCGGTGCCTCGACGCAGTTCACGCCATATCGCCTGGCCGAGGGCCTGCGCTTGCGGCGTGTCGCAGCGCTCGGTCCAGATCTGCAATGTGATCAGCAGCGCGCGCAAAGCCTGCAGTTGCTGGTCCAGCGCGCTGATGCTCAGTGTTGCGGGTGTGAAGTCAGCCCTGGCATCTGTTGCATCGCGCAACGCGCGGGCCAGCTCGGGAGCCTCCACCACAGCGGCGGCCTGTTCGAACAAGGTCTGCAGGGCCGTGATCTCCTCGACCCGGCGGGCCGCTGCGCGATCGAACTCCTCGGACACCGCCTGCAGCAGCATCAGGCTGCGCTGCATCTGCTGCCCGCCATAGCTGTCGCCCATCACGGGCAGCACATCGTCGCGGATGCGCTCGGCGAGCAAGGCGAGTACCGCAGGCACCGGCGGCGTCATGTCAGCCCTCTGGCCATCCAGCTGGCGTGGCAGGTCTGGTTCATTCGAGATGCCCCATCAGTTCGAGCATCGCCCGATCCTGGCTGTTGCCGAATAGCCAGCCTGCGAGCGCCATCAACACGTCGCGGTTCGTGGCTTGCGCGACATTGCGCGCCGCGCCCAACCAGATGGCTTGGCCTTTGATGCAGGAAAACAGCTCCCACCAGTGCAGTGCTTCGGGTTCGGCGCGCAAGCCACTGGACGCCTCCCAGATCGCGATCGCTTGGTCGCGCGGCACCAAGCCGCAGACCCGGTCGTCGTGCTGAAAGCACCAGCTGCGGTTCAACCCCCAGGCCAGATCTTCCAGTGGGTCGCCCAGATGGGCCAGCTCCCAATCGAGCACCGCGCGGACCTCGCCCTCAGGTGAGACCAGCAGATTGCCGATGCGGTAGTCACCATGGACGATGCTCAGCCGCGCGGCGGGCGCGGGTGGATGGGCACGCAGCCAGCGGATCGCCGCCTGGGCGATGGGCTGAGGCTCCAGTGCATCGCGATCGATCAGCCCGGCCCATTGCTCAAGCTCGCGCTGCCAGCTGTCGGCGGCATCGCTGCCCTCGTTGCCGCCTTCCAGCGCCGCCGGGTCTGCCCGCGCGATCTCGCCCAGGATGGTCCAGGTTTGCCGGGCGATGCCCGCGTGGTGCGCCAGGTAAGGCGCGGCCATCAGACGCATCGGCACCGCCTCGCAGCCGCTGACGGCCTGCATCACGAAGAAGGGGCTGCCCAGGTGGCGATCATCTTGCTCCAACCACCAGGTTCGCGGCACCGGCACCGCCGTGCTCTCGAAAGCGCGGTAGGCCGCGAACTCGCGCTGCCGCTCGGTGTCGATCAGGCTGGCCGGCGGGTCGCGCCGCAGGATCAGGTCGTGCGATTGCTCGACGCCGGCGACGGTCTCGATCATCTTGAAACGCCAGGTCTCGCGCGAAGCACCGCCGAAGATGCGCTGCAGCGCATCGATGCGCAGCGCCTGGGCTTGCGGGCGTTGCGCCCGACAGTACGCGGTCAGTGGCTCGGCCAGGGCTTCAAGTGGCACCGTCCAACCTTCCTGCAAAGCCCGACGGCGCATGCGGTCCGATGCACAGCTGCTCGAGCACGCCCAGGCCGCTGCGCTCGCCGTCATGGCAGCGCACCAGTTGTTGGATGTGCAGGTTCTCGGGCCGCAGCAGGTCCAGTCCGTCCAGCCGCCAGCGTTCCGTGCCGACCGCGGACTCCCCCTTCCAGAGGCCGTGCTTCCAGACCGGGTGGTTGTAGCCGGCGCCCTTCATCTGGAATCTCAGCAGCGGTTCTAGAGTGATGTTCCGCATCGAACCATCGGCCTGCAGCAGGCTCAGCGTGGCATGCTCGGCCAGACGGGTGCCCGGGACATAGCGGATTTTGTGCACCGCGCCGTGGTGGCGCAGCGTGCCGGGGTCTTCGATACCCGGCACCGCGGCGGCACTGCCATGCAGTGGCACCGACTTGGCCTCCGCATGCATCGCATGACCGAGTGAGTTTTCGAAGAACACCGCCAGCGTGGCGGCGTCATCCCAAATCAGCGGCGCCCAGAGGAAGAAAATCTCGCGTGCTGGCTCGGGCACACCGGCATCGGGCTCACCGACGTGGCGCCGACCCCAGGATCGGTCGCGGATGCCGTGGACCCGGGCCGGGTCTAGCAAGATGCGCTCGCCGTCGACGCGAAGCTCACCCTCCCAGCGACCGAACTGGGTGAAGCGCGTCACGTCCATCTGCGTGGCAGAGCCGCGACGCAGGGTCTGGCGCTCTTCTTCGACGCAGGCCGATCGAACTTGATAGACCAGCTCGCCTTCCATCCCGCTGTCATTGGGCGCGAGCGTTACCCGCAGCGCGCGCAGTGGATCGATGACTTCAATTTTCAGCGGCCCGACGCGGGTATCTTCCCGCTCGGCCGGATGAGCCCGGCGAGACGCGAAGCAGGCGCGTTGTTCGCCGCCGCGGACCAGGCTGAAAGCGCCGTCCATCACTTCGCGGTTGGGGTAGAGCCCCAGGCTGATGCCGAAGTACAGCGAGGCGTCGGCTGCAAACCCGCTGAGCCAGTAGCGGTCGTAGAAATTGCGGTCCATGGACACCGGGTGTGCCAACGGCTCCGGCGTCTGGTGGATCAGGTACTCGTCGAAGCGGGTCAGCATGGCTTGGCGGCTTGGCTCGGCGCTCGCTCAGGCGTTGAACTGGATCACGTGGCGCGCCAGCCCGCCCTTTTTCATCGCGGCAAAGCCTTCGTTGATCTGCTCGAGCTGGATGTGGCCGGAGATCATCCGGTCGAGGTGCAGTCGACCTTGCTGGTAGAACTGGATCAGGCGCGGCATGTCGGTGCGGAAGCGGTTCGACCCCATCAGACTGCCTTGGATGCGGCGCTCGCGCAGCAGGTCGAGTCCGTGCAGCTCGATCTTGGTGCCATAGGGCAGCATGCCGATCACGGTGGCCGTGCCACCCGGACGCAGCATCGCGAAACAGTCCTCGGCAGTTTGCTTCAAGCCTATGCATTCAAAAGAATAGGGCACACCGCCCCCTGTCATCTCGATCACGCGCTTGGCCACGTCACCGAGCGAGGCATCGAGCGTGTCGGTGGCGCCGAACTCGCGCGCCAGCGCCAATTTGCCCGCGTCCATGTCGATCGCGATGATGCGTGCGGCGCCAGCGATCTGCGCCGCGTTGACCGCCGCCAGGCCAATGCCGCCGCAGCCCATCACCGCCACGGTCGATCCGGGCTCGACTTTGGCGGTGTGGACGATCGCGCCGTAGCCCGTCATCACTGCGCAGCCGATCAGCGCAGCGCGGTCCATCGGCATCTCGGGCGTGATCTTGACCAAGGCATGTTCATGCACCAGCATCTGCTCGGCGAAACCAGACAGGTTCAGGATCTGGTTCAAGGGCTTGCCGCGCCAGTCGAGCCGCTTGGAGGGGCCGGGTGGAAAGCGGATCTCGGGGGTGTTGCAGATCGACATGTGACCGCTGAGGCAGAACTCGCAGTGGCCGCAGAACACCGACAGGCAGGTGATCACGTGATCCCCCGGTCGCACATAGCTGACGTCCTCGCCCACGGCCTCGACGATGCCCGAGCATTCATGGCCCAGCACCGCAGGCACCGGCCCCGGGTATTTGCCCTCGATGATGTGCAGGTCGCTGTGGCACAGGCCGGTGGCCGCGGTGCGGATCAACACCTCGCGGCGACCGGGCTTGGCGATGTCGATGTCCTCAATCGTCAAGGGCTGGTTGGGGGCGTGGAAGACGGCAGCTTTCATGGAATTTCTCCGAATCGGTGGTGCCGCAGGGTGTGCGACGGGTTGCAAGAAGTTCAGTGCCGAACCAGCACCAGCGTGATCCAGGGGAAGGCCACCAGGATCGCCAAGCCGACCACCATCAGCAGCAGAAATGGCACCGCGGCGACGGTGAGATCGCTCATCTTTTGCTTGAAAGCGGTCATCGCGATCAGCAGGTTCATGCCCATCGGCGGCAACAGGTAGCCGATCTCGAGGTTGTGGATCATGATCACACCGAAGAACACCTTGTCGTAGCCATAGGCTGCGGCCACCGGCGCGAGCAGCGGGCCCAGGATCAGCAAGGCTTCGGTGGTGGTCATCAAGCAGCTCACGACAACCAGCAACAGGTTCACCGCCACCATGAAGGTGTAGGGGTTGGTGAACCATCCCTGCATCAGGTTGACCATTTGCTCGGGTACCCGGTGTTCGGCCAGTACCAGGGCCAGGCTCAGCGCGACGGCGAGCAGCGGGAACAGTGAGCCGGCAAGCTTGGCGACATCGACCACCACGTGCTGCAGGTCGGCAAATGCCATCTCCTTGAGCACCAGCACCTCGACGACCAGCGCGTAAAGCAAGGCCATGGCCGCCGACTCGGTGACCGAAAAATAGCCCGAATAGATACCGCCTAGCAGCAGGACCGGCATCATCACCGCCAGGATGCCCGCGCGAAATGCGGCGCTCACTTCGGCGAAGTCGAAGCCTTGGGTCGGTGCGCTGCGGTTGGCCCACATCGCATAAGCTGCAAAAAGAACGACCAACAACAACCCTGGCAGCAAGCCGGCTTTGAAGAGATCGACGATCGACGTTTCGGTGACCAGCCCGTAGATGATCAGCGGCACCGATGGCGGCAGCACCACCCCGAGCGAGCCGCCAGCCAGCACCACACCCATCGCGAAGCGGTCGGAGTAGCCGGCGGCCTTCATGGCCGGCAGCATGATGCCGCCCACCGCCAGCATCGTGACGATCGAGGAGCCCGAGATGGCGGCGAACACCATGCAGGCCAGGATGCAGGCCACGCCCAGGCCGCCCGGGATGTGGTTGGTCAGCGACGCCGCCACCCGGATCAGGCGCTTGGCGGTTGAGCCCCGCGTCATGATCCCGCCGCACATCAAGAACAGTGGGATCGACAGGATCATCTCCTTGTTCAATGCCACCCACATGTCTTCGACGATGTAGTCGAGCTGGCCCCGACCCCAGATCATTTGCACCGCGCCTGCCAGGCCCAGCAGGATGATCAGCAGCGGCTGGCGCAAGACCAGCAGCAGCAACACCAGGCCAACGATCAGCAGCGCGGTCACAGGCTAGCCCCGATCATTCCTGGAACTCCGGAGGCGTCGGCTTCAAACCCGGAAACGCCGCAAACAGATAACACCTGAACGCTGCGGACACAAAGCCCGCAGGGATCGCGAGTTGGAAAGGCCACACCTCCCAGGCCAGCACCGGCGCGCGCATGCTCGTGGACTTGGACGCGAGCACGAACTGGAGCGCATACCAAGCCACCCCCAGCATCAGGCTGCCGGTGATCGCATCGGCCAATCGGTTCACCGTCGGCGCCCAGGTCTTCGGGATCCAGCCAAACGCCACCCGCGGCACCAGTTGGCTGTTGCTCGCGGTGGCGATACCAATGCCGCAGAACGAGCCGATCACGAGTGCGAACACGGCGAGCTGCTGGCCGCCCGGCACGCTGGTCGAGCCGGGCTCGAAACCCAGCATCCGCACCAGGGGCGCGACCAGTTCACGCCCCACCACATCGAAAATCAGCAGTGCGGCAATCAGCGCGAAGGCCGAAGCTGCGATCCAGCATTCGGCCTGGTGCCAGCGGTCAAACAGGCGTTGCACGGCGGCGGGGGGCGGGCCAATCGTCTGGGTCATCTTCGGCGTCCTCGGTTTGGCGTGCGAGCGTCAGATCTTGCAAGCCGCGTGCGCGGCTTCAATGGTCTTGAACAAGGCATCGGCCTGCCCGCCCATGGACTTCACCATCTCGGGCCAGGACGGTGCGACGGCGGTGCGCCAGGCTTCGCGCTGTTCCGCTGTGGATTCGACAATCTGTCCGCCGCCGGCCAGATGGGCCTCGCGCAGCTTGCCCTCGATGCCGCGGATCTCGCGGCGCAGCAGCGGCGCATTCTCGACGGCCAAGGCGCGGTCGAAAGCGGCGCGCTGGTCGGCGCTGAGCTTGTCGTAGGTCGCCTTGTTGATCACGTTGACCCCCGGCGTGTTCCACAGCGCCAAGCGGGTCAGCACTGGCGCGACCTTGTTGATGCCGCCTGGCACGTACAAGGCCATCGGACTGCCGGCGAAATCGACCACGCCGGTCTGCAGTGCGGCAGACCATTCAGGCACGCCGACGAAGGTGGAGTTCGCACCCAGCGAGCCCCACATGGTCGATTGCACCTTGCTGTAGGTGATGGCCTTGCCGCCCTTCACATCTTTGGGCAGCAGGTAGGGCTTCTTGCCGATCAGGTCGATCGTGCCCACCTCGCCCAAGCTCAGCAGCTTCAAGCCTTTGGCGGCGAACAGCTCGTCGAAGGGTTTCAACAGATGCTTGTCGAGCACGCAGTCCTGCTCGGCCACCGAGCGGAAATAAGTCGGCATGATCGCCAGTTGCAACTCGGGCGCCAGCAGCGATGCCGCGCCGATCGCGAAGAACCCCAGGTCGATGCGGCCGCGGGCGATTTGCTGAATCGTGTCTTGCTCGTTGCCGAGTTGACCGCCATAGAAGGCCTCGATCTTGACGCTGCCCTTGCTTTCCTCGGCCACCTTCGCGATGAACCGGTCGATCTGCACGGCCCAAGGCGACTTCGGCGGTGCGTTGGCGGTCAGCCGCAGCGTGACCGGGCTGGTCTGGGCCTGCGCGGCCAATGGCGCGGCGGCCAGCCACACCAGCGCGCCGGCCACGGCGCAGGTCAGACGGCGCAGGCGCCGGGTCGTGGGTTGGTTCATGCAGGTCTCCTTGGCCGCTGTGCGGCTGATCGTCGTGGGGTTGAAAGGGGCGGTGTGGTGTTGTTCAGCACGGGACGCGGGCCCAGATCCGTCCCTTTGGGGATGCCCAGGTACAGGCACAGCACACGGCACAGCTCGCGCTCCAGGCGTTTGCTGCGCAATGGGATGGGTCCGGGGTCGTTGAGCAAGGCGTTGATGCCGGTGCCGTAGAGCAACTGCATCGCGAAGCGGATCCTGGCGCCACGCTGGGTCGGCGCGATGTGCGTCAGCTTGGGGCCCAGCACCGCGATGACCTCCTGGACCACCTGGCGTCCGGCGCTCTGGATCGGGCTCCAGCTCGCTGGCTGGGTCGAGGCGTGTCGGAGGGCTGCGCGGACATAACCCGCATCCTTGCGAAACCCGTCGATCACCATCGCGCAAACCTTGGCCACGATGGCTTCGGGCGGCGTAGTGCTTCCATCCTTGGCCAACAGCGCCTGGCGCGCGGCGAGCAGAAATTCGGCCGTGACCTGCTCTTGCAACTGCTCGAAGAAGGCTTCTTTGTCGCGAAACCGGCCGTAAAACGACCCGACCGACAGCTTGCTGGCAGCCGCCAGATCAGCGATCGAGAGCGAATCAAAATCGCAGTCGGCCAGCATCGCGCGCCCAGCTGCCAGCAGTGCATCGCGGGTGGCCTGGGCTCTGGCCTGCACGGGTTGCAGCGGATCGGCGTCCGCCGCGATGCCGCGCTTGACAACTGCGCGCTGGCGGACGGCTGGGTTCGGGATCTCCATATTGACGCCGGTCAGAATTCGAATTACGGTTCGAATATATTAGCCACGGCTTTTGTGCTGGGTCAATCAGCACAAACGCCAACCCAGGAGCGCAGACGATGAACGACATGCTGATCAAGGGCGCCACGCTGGTGGACGGCACTGGCGCGCCATCGCGTACCGGTGACGTCGCTTTCCGGGACGGTCGCATCACCGAGATCGGCGGGCCCATCCGTTCGGCCGCGCGTCAGACCCTACATGCCGAGGGCGCGCTGGTGGCGCCGGCCTGGGTCGACATCCACACCCATTACGACGGCCAGGCGACCTGGGACGACGCGATGGAGCCTTCCGCGGGTCAGGGCGTGGGCACTGCGATCATGGGCAACTGCGGCGTCGGCTTTGCGCCGGTGCGTCCGGGTGGTGAGCGCGAGTTGATCGAGTTGATGGAGGGTGTCGAGGACATCCCAGGCTCGGTGCTGCACGAGGGCATGCCTTGGGGCGCCTGGCACAGTCTGCCCGAGTACCTCGACTTCCTGTCGCAGCGTCGTTGGGCGCTGGACATCGGCTCGATGGTCACCCACGGCGCGGTGCGGCTGGCGGTCATGGGCGAACGCGGCAAGCGCGACGAAGCCGCCAATGCGCAGGACTTGGCGCAGATGGCCGACTTGGTGCAAGAGGCCGTGCAGGCAGGTGCGATGGGCTTTTCAACCTCCCGCATCCGTGGTCACCGTTCGGTCCACGGCGACCCAGTGCCGGGTACTTTCGCGGCCGAGGATGAGGTGCTGGCGTTTGCCCAAGCGCTGCGCCGCGCGGGGCGCGGGGTCTACCAGATGATCCCGTCGAGCACGGTCGGCAGCGCGCCGATGCTCGGCGGCGAGCGCCATTCGCAGTTGGACGAACTTGCGCTGATGGCCAAGGCTTCGCGCGTCAGCGGCCGGCCGGTGACCTTCACGCTGTTCCAGGTCGACGAGTGGCCAACGCTTTGGCGCCAGGTGTTGGCGGGCGTGGTCGATCTGAACCAAGCGGGCGCGCAGCTCTATCCCCAGGTCGGCGCACGGCCCACCGCCATCGTGCTCAGCTTGGCGACTTACCACCCGTTCATGCGCAAGCCCAGCTACCTGGCGATCCGCGAGCTGCCCTTGCCTGAGCGTCTGGCGGCGATGCGCCAGCCAGCGGTCAAGGCGGCGATCCTCGCCGAGACCACGATGCCCCATCCGCAGCCGGGGACGATGGAAAACGTCGTGGTCCACATGGCGATCAACTGGGACCAGGTCTACCGCCTGTCCGACTGCGCGGCCGATCACGAGCCAGCGCGAGGTCTCTCGCTCGCGGCGCGGGCCCAGGCGGAGGGCGTCTCCCCGATGTCTTGCCTGTATGACTGCTTGACGGCCGGCGACGGCCGTCAGTACGTGATGCGGTTTTTCACCAACTACAGCGACTTCAACCACGACGCGCTGCACGAGATGCATGCCCACCCGGCCACGGTCACGGGCCTGGGGGACGCTGGCGCACATGTCAGTGTGATCTTCGATGCGGTCGCGCCGACTTTTCAGCTCACGCATTGGGTACGCGACCGCAGCCGGGGTCAGCGCCTGGCGCTCGAATCCGTGGTGCACCGTCAGACGCTGAAGAACGCGCGGCTGTTTGGTCTGCACGACCGCGGCGCGTTGGCCGTGGGGCTGCGCGCTGACCTCAATGTGATCGACTTCGACCGCTTGTCGCTGGGCGAGATCGCGGTGCATCGCGACCTGCCCGCCGGCGGCGCGCGGTTGCTGCAACCGGCCAGCGGTTACCTCGCCACCTTCATCAATGGCGTGATGACCCGCAGCGACGACCGCGACACCGGCGCGCGTCCCGGCAGGCTGGTGCGCTCGGCCGGCTGATCACGAAGCGGCATCAGCCGCGTCGCGAGCTGCGTTGGCGAGGGCGGGTGTGATGGCGGGTGTGATGGCGGGTGTGATGGCGGCGGTTGGACCAAGCGCAGCGCAGACCGGCTCAGGCGGCGCGCTTCCTGAGCAGGTATTTCTGCTGGCCGTCAAGCACCAGGACCCCGGCCTGGTTGACCACGCTCGACTGCATCGTCAGCACCCCTGTCGTGCGTCCCGGCACCAGCTCGACGACCTCGAGCGCCGAGTACAGCGTGTCGCCGGCGAACACCGGATGGAGGAAACGGCTCGATTGCTCGATGAAGGCTTTCAGTGATTCCTCGACCATGTGCGGAAACAGGCCCGCACCCGAGGCGGTCTGGATCAGCACCTGGAAACCGTGCGCCAGCATCTGCGGCATACCCAGGCGACGGCAGTATTCGAGGTCGTAGTGGATCGGGTGGTTGTCGCCGCTGGCGAGTTGGAACGCCGCGAACATCGCGTCGGTCATCGTCCGCGAAGGCAGGATGAACCGCTCGTTGAGTTGGAAGTCCTCGAAATAGCGCTGCTCGCACATGCGGTGCGCTGAAAAGTCGAAGCGTTGCAGGTCGTTTTCACGGGTGTGGGCCATGGGCAGTGATGGTACGACGCCGACCATCAGCGTTGAACTCCAGGCGGAAACACGACTACCCGCCCCGCCTCTTGATGCGACAGCTGATGCAAGATTGCATCAATCTTGCATCAGGAGCCGCTCTTGCGCACGACGGTCACCATCGACGATCTCTATAACAAGGCACTGGAGGTCGCCGACCCAGGCATGGACAAGGCCGACCTGATCCGCGAAGCCATGAGGACATTCGTCCGGGTCCAGGCCGGCAAGCGACTGGCAGCGCTGGGCGGCAAGGCGCCAGACATGAAGCTTGTCGCGCGCCGCCGCCCGCTGCCCCACCCCCGATGAGCGTTGTGCCGGCCGATACATCTTGTGGGTCGCGCATTTCCGCCGCGCCATCCCGCACTTGCAGACTCTTGCGGCCACCGGCCAATTGATCTGCCATCCGCTGGTGTTGCTGGAGCTGGCTTGCGGCACGCCACCCGCCCCGCGGCAGGCCACGCTGGCCGACCTTCGGCTGCTCATGCAAGCCACCGTGGCCAGCTTTGACGAAACCCTGGCGCTGGTCGAACGCGAGCAACTGCATGACAAGGGTTGCGGCGCTGTCGACATGGGCTTGCTCGCCTCGGTCTTGTTGACACCTGGCGCACGCCTGTGGACCCTGGACAAGAAGCTCCATACGTTGGCGCTGCGCCTGGACCTGGTGTACGTCGCCGCCTTGCACTGACGAGGCCGTAGCAGCTCTCGGGTCGACGACATCGCCTGTCCACCTGCAAGCCCCAAAGTGTGGCGATCGAAGATCTCGGACAATCCAGCGATGGCTGATTCACTCAATAGGCGCCCCGTGCTGATCGCCGGCGGCGGTATCGGGGGCATGACCCTCGCACTCACGCTGCACCAGATCGGCGTGCCCTGTGTCGTCTATGAAGCGGTGGCTGACCTTCAGCCGCTGGGGGTGGGCATCAACTTGCAACCCAATGCGGTTCGCGAGCTGCATGACCTGGGCTTTGACAACCAGGCGCTCGACAGCATCGGCATCCAGGCCCGCGAATGGGCGCTGGTCGGTCGCAACGGCAATGACGTCTACGCCGAGCCGCGCGGACTGCTGGCCGGTTATCGGTGGCCGCAATACTCGGTGCACCGAGGCCAGCTGCAAATGATGCTAACCCGAGCAGTACGCGATCGTCTTGGCCCTGATGCGCTGAGCTTGGGTCATCGCGTGACCGGTTACCGCCAGCAGCAGAACGCCGTCACCGCGCTGATCGAGACCCGTGATGGCGGCCGCACCGAAGCCGATGGCGTCTTGCTGGTCGCTGCCGATGGCCTGCATTCGGCCGTGCGGGCCCAGATGTACCCGCAGCAGCCGCCGATTCAATGGGGAGGCGCGATCATGTGGCGCGGCACCACGCCTGGCGTGCCGATACGCACCGGTGCATCTTTTGTCGGCGTGGGCTCGCTGCGGCACCGGGTGGTGCTGTACCCGATCTCGCAGCCCGACCGCGCCACCGGTCTGGCGACGATCAACTGGATCGCCGAGATCACCGTGGACAACGCGCAGGGCTGGACCCATGGCGACTGGACGCGGCGGGTGGATCTGGCCGATTTCATCGGCCACTTCGAGGGCTGGAATTACGGTTGGCTCGATGTGCCGGCGATGTTGCGCGGCGCCACCGAAGTCTTCGAGTACCCGATGATCGACCGCGACCCGGTCCCCAGCTGGGTCGACGGCCGCGTCGCGCTGTTGGGCGACGCCGCGCATGTGATGTACCCGGTGGGCTCGAACGGCGCGACCCAGGCGATCATCGATGCACGCGTGCTCGGGGCCAGCTTGCTGGCGCAGGGCATCGGCCCGGCCGCGCTGAAGGCCTACGACGAGCGGCTCTGCGCCGACATCTCGGCGCTGGTGCTGCGCAACCGCGGGGCCGGTCCGTTCGGCATCCTGGGTTTGGTCGATGACCGCTGCGGCGGCGTGTTCGACGACATCGACCAGGTCATCCCCGCCGCCGAGCGCGAGGCCTACATGGCGCGCTACAAGGCCGCTGCGGGGTTTGCGATCGAGACATTGAATGTCGCACCACCGACGATTGCGCCGGGTGCAAGGGTGCCGCTGACGGCGGGCTGAGTCGGCTGGTTGCCAGGCTTGGTTGGGCCGGGTGACCCGGCTACGCGATCAGCCGTGTCGCGATGGCGAGCGCCGAGCGCGACAGCGCGGCGCGTCGCTGGAAGTTCGCGGTCGCCTCGGGATGCGGGGTGCGCGATCGCTCCCAGGACGTCAGGTTGTCGTACCAAGTCAACAGCATCATGCGACCGCGCTCGGCCGACGGGTCGTCGAACCGAAACAAGCCCATCGGTTCGGCCGCGTATTGGGCGTCGAGCTCGAAAGTCTGCCAAGCGATGCGCGACAACGCCACCACCTCGGCCACATCGGCCGCACCCACGTCGAAGAACCGGAACACATAGACACCGGCGCGCGTCAGCGGCGCATCGTCGCTGGGCCTGGCGGTGGCCCGCAGCGCCAGCGTGTCCACCAGCTCGATGTCGGCAGGCAGGCGTGCGCGAAGTTCGGTGCGGCCGTCTTCACCCGCAGGCAGGCTCAGCAGCACGAACAGCGCTTGGTTGCTGATGCCGAATAAGCCCATGAAGCTGCCGACCCGGATCACTGCCGGCCAGCCGGCCAGGGCCGCGTTCGCACGCTCGTTCAGCGCCTGCCAGCCGCCCGAGGCGGCACGCAAATGGACGAATAGAAAAACACGGTTCGAAGCAATCGTCATGGGTCATCCATTCAGTCGCAAGATGCGGCAAGAGGCGGCAAGAGGCGGCAAGAGGCGGCGGTTGATTGTCGCTTCAGCCCCATCCATGCTTGCCAGCATGCGCACCAGAACAAGCTTGGCATGCGGTTTCTGACCAGCGCCATGGCCAGGCGGTTGGCGTGTTGACAACAACTACACAGCACACCACAATTCGTAGTTATTTTGTGTATGCATCCTCAGGAGACTCAAGTTGCGTGACGCCGCCATCAACCTGCGGGCACTGCCTGCTCAGCGTGACTTGATTGATCACGCTGCCAGCCTGCTGGGCAAGAACCGTTCGGACTTCATGCTCGAAGCCGCTTGCGACCGCGCACGAGCGGTGGTGCTGGACCAGGTCTTTTTCAATCTGGACGACGACGAATTCAGACGGTTCAGTGCAATGCTCGACGCGCCACCCAGCCTCAATCAAGGGCTTGAACGCCTCATGGCCGTGAAGGTCCCCTGGCGCAGCGACGCGGCATGAGCGTTCAACCCAGCGCGCCGGTGCCGATTTCGGCAGCGCATTTATGGAACGAATTTGAGTGTGGGCAAGCGAGTCTCGACGAATGGCTCAAGCGCCGAGCTTTGGCCAACCAGCTGAGCGGGGCCAGTCGGACCTTCGTCGCGGCGGGTCAGGATGCGCGGGTCTACGGTTACTACGCGATGGCTGCAGGTGCTGTGTCGCACCAGCAGGCCACCAGTGGCATGCGGCGCAACATGCCTGACCCTGTGCCGGTGATGGTTCTCGCGCGTTTGGCGGTGGACCGGCGGGCGCAAGGCATCAAGCTCGGTGCTGCGTTGTTGCAGGACGCCGTCAACCGGGCCGTGGCGGTTTCTCACAACGTCGGTGTCCGGGCTCTGCTCGTCCACGCCCTTGATGACCGGGCCAAGCAGTTCTATCAGCACTACGGATTTCAAGCATCACCCCAGCATCCGATGACCTTGATGCTGCGCTTGAGCGCAGTGAAGACCTGAGCGCATCCCTCGCAAGCACTGAGGTGGCCAAGCATCGTCGCCATCACGCTGGCTCGAAAAACACCAGGGTGTAGACCAGGCCTTGGTGCCCGCGAGCACGCGTCGCACGGCCAGCCTGGCCGGATTCAGCTGGCGCCGATGACTCGGCCCTGGCGCAGCGCGCGGGCGATGTGCTTGGGCAATGTGCTCGGGCGATCAGCTCGGGGGCGTCGCGCGCCACGCCCAGCACCGCGAAACCGCCGGCCAGCGTGATCGCGATCGTGACGTCGATGCTGTGCGAGAAGCCAAAGATCGGCTGGGTGATGCCCAGCTGCCGGCACAGCGGCGTGCGCAGGCTGCGCCGTCACGGCTCGAAGCTCACCAACACCCGGCCCGCCGTCGTGCCTTGCAGCTGGCTCGCGCTGTGCGCCATCAGCTCAGCCAGGCTGATGTGCGCAACATGCGGCAGCAGCTTGTCGAAGTCGGGCTTCCAGTCGCTGCCCAGCCGGGCCCAGAGTCTGTGGCGCTGCGGCCAAGGGGCGTTGGCGACGATGCCGAACAGCTGCACTCTTCGCATGATGAAGGGCAGCACGCTGCCCTCGAAGCGGTTGCCCGCGGCGTTGCCGACCGAGGCCACACAGCCGCCGTCCTGCATCGTCCGCAGCAACCAGGACAGCATGGCACCGCCGACGTTGTCGATCGCCGCTGCGAAGCGGGGTTTTTCGAGCGGGCGCTGCGGCTGCGCCAGCACCGCCGCGTCGATCACCTCGGCAGCGCCTGCCAGGCGCAAGCCGTCGGCGAGATCCATGCGTCGCGTGATCGCCGCGACGCGGTAGCCGGCGCGGTTCAGGATCGCGATGCTCATCAGACCGACCGCGCCGCCGGCGCCGCTGACCGCGATCGGGCCGGATGCTGGCGTCACGCCCATCTCCTCGAAACGCTCCAGCGCCATCGCGGCGCTGAAGCCCGGCACGCCGAGCACCGCCACCTGGTGCGGCGTCAGGCCTTCGGGCAGCCCTTGGGCATGGCCGGCGGGCACCCGGACGTAGCTTGAGAAGCCGCCGTCATGGGCGATCCCGGTCTGGAAGCCGTGCACCAGCACGGGCTGTCCGGCGGCCCAGCCCGGGGTGCTGGCGTCGACCACTTCGCCGACCAGTTCAATACCGGCCACGCGCGGGAAAGCGTTGATGATCTTGGCTTGGCCGTGCACTGACAGGCCGTCCTTGTAGTTCACGCCGGCATACCGGGTGCGGACCACCAACTCCCCAGGCGACAAGTCGTCGAGCCCGAGTTGCTCGATCCGGCTCTCGGTGCGGCCGTCGATCAGGTGGGTCCGCAGCGCCGGAAAGCGCTCAGGCACGCTGGCAAGGGTGTTGGACGGCAGGGGGGGCGGCAGGGGGGATTCTGGGATGGGCATGGTGTGCTCGGGCAGGGGTCTGGGCGTTGGTGTCGGCAGTGGCACGGGATCTGAACACATCCGGCGGGTCGCCTGTCACCACAAGACTCGACTTCGCGGCCTGCAGTGGCGATGATGGCGCCCTCCGAGACCTTGAACCACTGCGATGAATCCAAGCGCCCCAAAGCCCCGACTGTTCGGCGACCATTTTCTGCGGTCGCTGGCCGACCCTGAACAGCAATTGATCGAACACCTGCGCGGTCTGTGCCGCAGCCACTTCGGGCCACAGGCCGCCGAGGTCGCCCGCCAGGACGTCTTCGCCTGGGACACCTTCAGGCTTTTGGCGCGAGAGGGCATCGTCGCCACCGCATTCCCCGAAGCCTATGGCGGTAGCGACGCCCGTCAGGTGCTGCGCGTGCGCATCATCGAAGAGCTGGCGCGGGTCTGCAGCACGGCGGCGTCCATCGTCACCGGCACCGACCTGTCGAGCCGAGCGATCGTTGCGGGCGCGTCCGACGCGATCAAGCAGCAGCTCGTCCCCAAGCTGTGCAGCGGCGAGCTGCAGTCGGCTTTCGCGCTGACCGAGCCCGGCGCGGGCTCGGACGTTCGTGGCTTGCAGACCACCATGCGGCGCTCGGGTGACGGTTACGTCATCAACGGCGCGAAGAAGTTCATCACCCGCGCCAGTACCGCAGACTGGTTCGTCGTCGTCGGCCGTGCCGAGGAAGACGCGACCAATTTCATCGCGGTGTTGATGCCTCGCGACGCCGCCGGGTTGGACGTCAGTCCCGAGGTTGGCAAGCTCGGCTGGTACGGCGTGCCGATCTCGTCGCTGCGCTTCGACGGCGTGCAGGTGCCTGCCAGCCATCGCTTGGGCGCCGAGGGCGAGGGTTTCAGCCTGGCGCAAGACGCCTTGCTGCGCGCGCGCATCGGCCACGCCGCGATGGCACTGGGCCGAGCGATCGGCGCGGTCGAGATCGCCGCGGCCTACGCGACTGACCGCAGCACCTTCGGCAAGCCCTTGGGCGGGCACCAGGGCGTGCAGTGGATGCTCGCGGACATGCTGACCCAGATCGAATCGTCGCGCGCGCTGATCACGCTGACCGCCGAAAAGTACGACCGCGGCGACACCGATGTCGCGATCTTTGCCTCGATGGCCAAGATGCAGGCTACCGACCTGTGCATGAAGGTCGTGACGGATGCACTGCAGCTGACCGGAGGGCGTGGTTATCTGCAGGACTTTCCGCTCGAGCGCTTCTTCCGTGACGCCAAGCTCAACCAGATCGGCGAAGGCGCGAGCGAGGTCCACAAGACCGTGATCGGCCGCGACCTGGTGCGCCGCGCGCGCAACGCTGAGCGCAACCCCTGCCTGCGCGACGGCTCGCTGGTCGACTATTGACAACGCGGCATTGCCACGCGCTTTGAGCGCGCCCCAGCGCGCCCCAGCGCGAACCTGGCCTCGGCCGGCCGCCCCCCGTGGGGGTCAAGCCGCCAAGCCACATTGACTTGAGACTATTGGGTGAATTCAACCCGTCGTCGCAACACGTCCCAACTGGAGGTGTTGATGAGCTCGAAGAAGTTGAAGTCAGATCGAGCGCTGCGTGCGAAGCTCCGCTCGCCGGGGAGACCGCCAGTGTTGCACCGAGCCGAGAGGGGGCCGTT
>CANFPU010000012.1 GCA_947448955.1 Burkholderiales bacterium | reverse complement strand
TATCTGGAGGACATCCTCGAGCGCCTGCCAACCCATCCGGCCAGCCGCATCGACGACTTGCTCCCCCACCGCTGGACGCCGACGACGATCTCTATCTGAGGCTCGTCGCATTCGTCAAGATGCGTTCGCCGGACGCATACGGAAATACAGCTTTCGTTTTCGGTCTTTCGACCGATAGCCCATTGCATGACCTCGATCGGCATCGTTGACGACAACCCCACGGTTCTGGGCCAGATGCGCTTGCTGCTAGGGCGCGCGGGCTTTGACGATATCCAGGGCTTTACGGATCCGCGCAAGGCATTGATCGCATTTCGCGCCAAGCCGCCCGGCCTGTTGCTGCTCGACTACCGGATGCCCGAACTCGACGGGGTGCAATTGCTGGGACTGCTGCAACAGGCAGGTGCGGTTCAGCACACGCCTGTGGTGATGGTGTCGGGCTGCGCGGACCTGGCCGCCATTCGTATGCTGGCCTACCGTGCCGGCGCGCATGAGGTCATTGCCAAGCCATTGGTTGCGCAAGAATTTTCGCTCAAGATTCGCAACCTGACGCGATTGGCTGCGATGGCCTCAACAGCCGTTCCTGGATTTCAGCCTTTCAATGTGCACAGCAGCGGTAGCATGCCATCGGCGCGATGGGACCTCGAGCCGCAGGACGCGGTGCTGCGGCGCATGCTCGAGAAGGTCGCGGTCTTTCGCGACGAGCGAACTGGCAAGCACACGACCCGCATGGCGCAGTATGCGGCGACGATTGGTCACCATCATGGGCTGAGCCTGGACCAGCAGGACTTGCTGCTCGGCGCGGCGCCGCTGCACGACATCGGCAAGATTGGTCTGCCCGATAGCGTGCTGGTCAGACCTTCGAGCTTGTCCGAAATCGATCGTGTCAGGATGGAGAGCCACACCACGATAGGCTACGAATTGCTTCGAGACGAGGCTTCGCCGCTGCTGCAATTGGGCGCCGAGATCGCTTTGTCGCACCATGAGCGCTGGGACGGTTCGGGTTACCCGTTAGGCTTGGCTGGTCAGAACATTCCCTTGTCGGGGCGGATCGTCGCGATAGCCGATTTTCTTGACGCGTTGACCACGGTGCGGCCATTCAGGCCCGCTTGGCTGATCGACAAAGCCACCGCGGCGATCGAAGCTGACCGGGGCCGCCGTTTTGACCCCGCCTTGGTTCGGGCCTTCCTGGACGGGCTCGAGAGCCTGCGCCGTATCAAACGGCATTTCGATGGCGATGAATCTTTCGTGTCGCGCGCGGCCACGCCTTATTGACCCAGCGTTCGCAGTCGCCGTGTATCGGCTCGCGGCGGGAATTTGTCGCGCTGGCCACTTTGGCCACTTGGCTGGATTTTGTCGTAGGTGTTTCAAATACAGGCACGAATTTTCCGCGTGCGAGCGCTGGAATGGGAGGTCAAATTACTACAATCATTTAACCTGTTCGTGGTAATATTTCCTCTGTTTTCCGACAGACAAACCCGCGCCTTCAAATCGCCATCATCAAGCCCAGCGTCGTTTGGCGCGATTGGATGGAGCAGATGGTCAGGCCGACAGCGGATGCAGACGCAGGTGCAGACGCCGACGCCGACGCATACTAAGACACAGATCGATCAGAGCGTGTGCACCTGGGTTGGCAGACCCAGCAGCAATCGGCCGGTGAGCTCGTAGCTGGCATCGTTGACCATCATGTGTTGGGTTGCCACCTGCACGTCTCGTAGGCAGCGCTGCAGTGGCGAGTCCGCAAACACCGCGCCGCCGCCGGCCAAGGTGTAAACCCGTCTGACCACCTCGGCGCAGGTGTGCACCGCGTGGGTGGATGCCAGCCGCAGGTCGCGTCGGCAGGCGACCGGCATCGCAGCGCCCTGTTGCGCGGGCTGCCAAGCATTGGCGATGCTGCTCAGCAGGTAGGCGCGCGCGCTGCGCAGCGAGGCTTCGGCGCGCGCCACCGCGTCTTGCACAATGGCCTTGGTCGCCAGGGGCTTGCTGCTGGCCTGCGGGACGGTGTGGCCGGCCTGGGCAATGAAACTGGCCAGCGCATGGTTGGCGATGCCGATGGCCACTGCCGCGATGGACAAGGCCAGCAGTCCGAAGACCGGAAAGCGATAAAGCGGTCGGTCTATGCGCGCACCGTCGAACAGAGAGGCCGTGCGGCCCAAGGGTACGAATGCGTCCTTGGCCTCGAACTCACCACTGCCGGTGCCGCACAAGCCGAAGCTGTCCCAGTTGTCGAGCAAGTCCACCTGGGCACGGTCCAGCAGCACGGACAAGACCCGCGGCGTGCCGTCGGCCAGCAGTTCGGCTTGGCCGCTGTCGTTGATCAGCAGGCAACCGGCGCTGATGATGTCGGCGTTGTGCGTGCCTGAACCCCAGGGCCAACGGCCGCTCACCTGAAGACCTGGAACGCCGTCTTGCACGCAGGCCTTGGCCCGTCCCCTGGGCGCAAACACACCGGCAGCTTTCAGGTCTGGCTTGCCGAAAATCGCGGCCGCCTCGGACTCGGGCAAGTAGGCAGCCAGCAAGCTGCTGGTGCAGGCGATGAAACAACACCAGGCCGCCGCGGCATCTGCCTGCGCCAGGCGCTCAATCACCAAAAAGAAGCTGGCTGGCGTGGTCTCATGGCCGCCGTAGGCCTGGGGCGTGAGCAGGCGGTACAGGCCTGCCGTGGCCAGCGTGTCGGCGATATCCTGCGGCAGCCAGCGTTGGGTCTCGATTTCGCGGCTTCGCCCAGCCAACGCCAGCGCCGCATGCTCGACCTGTTGCATCAGGGCCTCATGCTGGGTCGACGCGATCACTTCGTCCTGGGTCGAGATCATTTGGCGCTCCGGCGGTTCATGCAGCGATGATGCCCGCTGGCCTGGCGGAGGACCACTGTGGTTGTCACCGAGGGCCGCGGGCTGCGTCTCGGGAACTTCGGTTATCAGGTCTGCGCTGTATCGGCGAGCAGCAAGGTTTCGAGCTGCTGCTCGGTCACGCCGTAAAACGCCTTGAGCGCAGCCACTTTGGCCAGCAACGCTGTTCGCTGGCTCGCCGCCAAGGGTTGAGGCCGGCGCACTGCCAGCACCATCTTGTTCTTGCCGGTGTGCTCCGGTGAGATGAACTCGAACACTTGTGCGTCATAGCCGCAGGCCTGTAGCAGCATCGCACGCAGCGAGTCCGTCAGCATTTCGGCCTGCTCGGTCATGTGGATGCCATGCTGCAGCATCGTTTGCAATGGCGCCGGTGCGCTCATCTGCGGCCTGAGTTGTTGGTGACAGCAGGGCGAGCACAGAATGATCGCGGCACCGCTGCGCACGCCATGATGCATTGCGATGTCGGTGGCGATGTCGCAGGCGTGCAGCGCGATCATGATGTCGATCGTGCCGGTTGTCTGAGACCGGCGATCCGCCGCTGGTTGCGCGTCGGTAAATTGACGGATGTCTCCAGCCTCGAACCGCAGCCCGCTGAGTCCCAGCCGGGCGACTGCGTTGTTGCAAAAAGTGGTGAGGTCTGATCGCAACTCGACCCCGACCACATCGGGCACCCGGGCGCTGGCCTGCAGGTGCTGCTGTACTGCAAAAGTCAGATAACCTTTGCCGGCGCCAAAATCCAGCACCCGCACCGGCTGTGCCGGATCTCGCGAGGCCAGCGGCGACTGCGCGATGGCATGCGCCAGCACCTCGATGAACTTGTTGATCTGTTTCCACTTGCGCGCCATCGTCGGCACCAGCCTGTGCTGGCTGTCGGTGATGCCGAGTTCCACCAGAAACGGCAGGTCCAGCGACAGCGCACGCTGTTTGGTTCGGTCGTGCCCTAGTGCCGCGGGGTCGGCGATGCCGCCAGGCCCGGCTGCCGCCAGCTTCCCGATGCGCAGGCTCCAGCGGCCTTTCTTGCCCATCGCGAGCTGGATGTCATGGCCTCTGGTTACCAGGTGGGCGTGTTGAAATTGGCCATCGACCAGCGTGCCGATGAGCGCCACCGCCTCGGCCAGCGGCAGGTTCTTCGTGATGTCCTTCGTGCGATAGCGCCACACCAGCGACAGTTGTTCGACGCCGCGAAGCACCAAGCGGCGGCCGAGCAGTTTGTCCAATGACGGCTCGGCACCTTGCGGTCGACCCAGACTCAGGCTCAGAAAGCTGCCGTCCTCCAGGCTCTGCTGCAAGCGCAGGACGAACTTTTGAGGGTCAGTGATCGGTTCGCTCATGGCCGCACGACCGGTTTGACGCCGCTGGGTGGGGGCTTGGGGTTCGGTTTGACGACAGGTTTGGTGATGGGCACCGGTTTGGGACCACTCTTGGGCAAAGGCTTGCCCGTCGGCTTGGCTGCTGGCTTGGCGACGGTTTTTGGGGTGACTGCGGCCGGAGCAGGCTTCGGTACCGGGCGGGTCGCGGCTGGCAAGACCTCTGCGCCCAGCCCCAGCCAGGCCAGACAGGCTGGCAATTGCATCGCCTGTGGCACAGGCTGGTAATGCATGCGCTCGCCGAGCGGCTTACCCGCGGGCAGGTAGCGCAATTCACGCAGCGTGCCGTCGGGCTCTTCCACCTTCAGCCTCACCGCTTGGCTGGCGTCAACCGGCACCGTCGAGGGTCGAGCCAAGGTCATGCCATCGCGCAATCCGGCCAGTTCGGCGGGGCCACCGGCCTCGACGCCGCTGACCACACCGCTGACCAGCGACGCCGGATCGAATCCCAGGCGCCAGCCCGGTGTCGACACTTTTTGACCTGTGAAACAGGGCCCGATGGTGGTCGGGCCAAAGACCGGGAATTCGCCCTGCTCGATCTGGCGGTTGATATCGCGCAGCGGCAACTCGCCCAGCGCGGGGCGCAGGGCGGCGAACAGGCGATGGGTGGCCAGCGGTGCGCTGATCGGACCTTCACGTCTGGCCTGGGCTGCCGGCAGCAGCAGGCGTCGCATCACCGCATCCAGCCCGGCTTGTCCGCTGGCCCGCAGCGCGCCGTGCCACTGCAGCGCCAGCCATTCGCCACGGGTCGCGTCCAGGATCGCTGAGGCCTCGCTGCGCTGGGTTTCGGAGGCTTGACGCCGTGCAGTGCCGGTCGGGTCGCTGGCGCTGAGATAGCCGTCAATCTTGCGATTGATGGCGTTTGCATAGTCATCGGGTGTCCAGCGGCCGTCCCGCAGCAGCAAACGGTGGGCGTAGTGGTCGGCCAGCCCTTGGCTGAACCATGCCCGCATCGATTCGTCCTGCCGTCCTGGATAGGTCAAGGGACCAAAGCGATCAGGGATCCAGGTTCGAACCAGCGCGCCGGTGATCAAGGCATCAAAGTCGGCACCTGGCAGTCGCAAATCGATCGGTACTTGCAGCGCCACCGCCTGATGCCAGTGGGTCGCTTGCGTGCCCGAGAGGCTGGGCAATTGCAGCACCAGCAGCGTGCTGGCAGGGGTGTTATCGCCCCAAAATCTGCGCTGACTTGCCTGAGACTGGGCGCTCGCCTGCGCCACGGCTTCGATGCCTTGGGCCCAGGCTGGCGCGACGGGCCGCGCCACAATCATGGGTTGACCATCATCGATGCGCGTCAGGGATTGCATCGCACCGCCGGCGTACAAGGCCTGCTGCACCCGCCATCGCAGGGTCGCGGCACCGGGCGCAACGCGGAACAACGCCGACAGGCCCTCGGCGTTGCCATGGCTGTTGACCCAGCGGGTAGCCGGCCCTGCAGTCGCATTGGCCTGACCGGGCGCTGAGGGCTGAGCGCTGAAACCGATGCAAGCCGATGGCGGGTTGCGCTCGTCGACTTCTTCGGGCCATGGCAGCAGGCTCTGGCCCGCGACCGCAAACCAGTTCGATGCCAGTTGCGCGCCGCTGCTCTGCGCCGAAGCCGCCGACGGCACAAAGCGCCACCGCAGTTGCACCCGCTCGCCAGGCGCATGGGCGATGCTGCGAAGTGTGTTGTCGCCGGCGACGGCCTGCAGCCGTTTTTCGGTGTCAGCCAATTCGCTCATCGATTCCCAACCACCGGGCAGACGCAACGTGCTTCGACTGCGCGAGCCGGCATCGAAAGTCAGGTCAACTTGCAGTTGGCGCGGCTCGGACTCCGGCTGCAGCGTCACCTGCCAAAGTAGATCGCAGGTTGCGGGCGTTGCCGACGGTGTAGCCAACGGTGCAGCCGACGGTGTCGCCGCCTGCAAGGGGCCTGTCAGGCCAGCCAGCCCAACAGCCCAGGCCGCGATCAGCCGCAGGGCTTTGGCACGGTGGACAGGGTAGGTCGAAGGTCTGGGCGGCATGGGCAGGGTCGCATTCAGGGGCTCAAGCCCGTCTGTGCGTCGGGCGACGGAGCTTAGCCTATGCCGCTTCGAACCGACCCACTGGGCCGACGTGACCCAGCTTTAGGGCGCGGGCGCTTGCCTCGGCGCTTGGTCAAGCCGCACCAGCATCTCGCCCATGTTCTGAGGCACCGCGCTCACCGCTTTCAGCGGCTTCATCGACCCGGCTACATGCTGCGCCGGTACTGCCCGCCCACTTCGAACAGCGCATGGGTGATCTGGCCCAGGCTGCAGCAACGCACGGCGTCCATCAACACCGCAAACACGTTGTCGTTGGCGATCACGGCCTGTTGCAGCCTGGCCAGCATCGCCGGTGATTCGGCCGCATGTCGGGCTTGGAAGTCGGCCAACCGAGCCAGCTGCGATTCCTTCTCGTCCTCGGTCGACCGCGCCAGCTCGATCTGTTTGGGATTCGGGTCCTCGTGCGGATTCAGGAAGGTGTTGACGCCGATGATCGGGTATTCGCCGGTGTGCTTCTGCATCTCGTAGTGCATCGACTCTTCCTGGATCTTGCTGCGCTGGTAGCCGGTCTCCATCGCGCCCAGCACACCGCCGCGCTCGGTGATCTTCTCGAACTCGGCCAGCACGGCTTCCTCGACCAGTTCGGTCAGGTCGTCGATCACGAAAGCACCCTGGTTCGGATTTTCGTTCTTGGCCAGCCCCCACTCTCGGTTGATGATCAACTGGATCGCCATCGCCCGGCGCACGCTGTCCTCGGTTGGCGTGGTGATCGCCTCGTCGAAGGCATTCGTGTGCAGGCTGTTGCAGTTGTCGTAGATCGCGATCAGCGCCTGCAGCGTGGTGCGGATGTCATTGAACTGGATCTCCTGCGCGTGCAGGCTGCGCCCAGAAGTCTGGATGTGATACTTCAGCTTCTGGCTGCGTTCGTTGGCGCCGTACTTGTCTCGCATCGCTACTGCCCAGATCCGCCGGGCAACCCGACCGAGCACGGTGTACTCCGGGTCCATGCCGTTGGAAAAGAAGAAGCTAAGGTTCGGCGCGAAGTCGTCGATATGCATGCCCCGGGCCAAGTAGGCTTCGACGAAGGTGAAGCCATTGGACAAGGTGAACGCAAGTTGGCTGATCGGGTTTGCGCCGGCCTCGGCGATGTGGTAACCCGAGATCGACACCGAGTAGAAGTTGCGCACGTTGTGGTGCACGAAGTACTGGGCGATGTCGCCCATCACCTTGAGGGAGAACTCGGTCGAGAAGATGCAGGTGTTCTGGCCCTGGTCTTCCTTCAGGATGTCGGCCTGCACCGTGCCACGCACATTGGCCTGGGCCCAATCGCGGAGCTTGGCCCGTTCGGTGTCGGTGGGTTGGCGCCCGTTCTCAGCTTCGAACTTTTCGATCTGCTGGTCGATGGCGGTGTTCATGAACATCGCCAGAATGGTCGGCGCCGGGCCGTTGATCGTCATGCTCACGCTCGTGGCAGGGTGGCACAGATCAAACCCGCTATACAGCACCTTCAAGTCGTCCAGTGTGGCGATCGACACGCCCGAGTTGCCCACCTTGCCGTAGATGTCGGGCCGGCGGTCTGGATCGTTGCCGTACAGCGTGACCGAGTCGAAAGCGGTGGATAGACGCTTGGCCGGCATGCCTTCGCTGACCAGCTTGAAGCGTCGGTTGGTGCGGAAGGCATCGCCCTCGCCGGCGAACATCCGGGTCGGGTCCTCCCCTTCGCGCTTGAAAGCAAAGGTGCCGGCGGTGTAGGGGAAGCTGCCCGGCACGTTGTCCAGCATCAGCCACTTCAACAACTCGCCATGGCATTCAAAGCCTGGCAGCGCAACCTTGCGGATCTTGTTGCCGCTCAAAGTGGTGTGGACCAGGCTAGTGCGGATCTCTTTGTCGCGAATCTTGACCACGTACTCGTCGCCGGCGTAGGCCTGCTGCATTTCGGGCCACTGGGCCAGCAGCTTGGCCGCAGCGGGGTCGAACTTCGTCGCCCGCTCGTTGGCCAGGCGCAGCACGGTGTTCTTGGCGCCGTCGCGTGCTGCGTCGTCCTCCTGCAGCATGCGCGCGGTCTCGCGCAACTGCTGCAGTTCTCGCGCCAGCCTGGCCTGGGTCCGGGCGCGGGTCTTGTAGGCCCGCACCGTGTCGGTGATTTCTGCCAAGTAGCGGGTGCGTGACGCCGGCACCACCGGGGTCTGGTACGTGCTGTGCCGGGTGTTGACCAGCGGCAGCCTACCTTCGCGCAATCGCAGGCCTAGCTTGCCGAGCCGGGTCTTCAGCGCTTGGTACAGCGCCGTGACGCCGTCGTCATTGAAGCGGCTGGCCATGGTGCCGAATACCGGCATCTGGTCCGGCATCACGGTGAAGGCTTCGCGGTTGCGCTGCACTTGTTTGGCGACGTCGCGCAGCGCGTCGGCCGCGCCTTTGCGGTCGAACTTGTTGATGGCCACGAACTCAGCGAAGTCGAGCATGTCGATCTTCTCCAACTGGCTGGCGGCGCCGAACTCTGGCGTCATCACATAGATGGGGACGTCGACCAGCGGCACGATCGCCGCGTCGCCCTGGCCGATCCCCGAGGTCTCGACAATGATCAGGTCGAAGCCCGCCACTTTGACTGCAGCCAGCACGTCGGGTAGCGCGGCACTGACCTCGCTGCCGGTGTCACGCGTGGCCAGACTGCGAACGTAGACCTTTTGTCCATCGCTCCAGGGCGCGATCGCGTTCATCCGTATCCGGTCGCCCAGCAGTGCGCCGCCGCTCTTGCGGCGCGACGGGTCGATCGAGATCACCGCGATGCGGAGTTGATCGCCCTGGTCGAGTCGGATGCGGCGGATCAGTTCGTCGGTCAGGCTGGACTTGCCGGCGCCGCCGGTGCCGGTGATGCCAACGACCGGGGTGCTGGCGGCTTGGGCCGCAGCCTGCAACTCGGCCAGCAGTGCGGGGGCGATCTGCTTGTTCTCGAGTGCGGTGATCAGCTGGGCCAGCGCGCGCCAGGCGGCTTCGCCGTGGCCTCGCACCGCCGAGAGCGAGGTGGGCGCGTAGGTCGAGAGGTCCCGGTCGGCTCGCATCACCATCTCGCCGATCATGCCGGCCAAGCCCATGCGCTGGCCGTCCTCGGGGCTGAAGATGCGCACGCCGAGATCGGCCAGGGCGCGGATCTCGGCCGGCACGATCACGCCGCCGCCGCCGCCAAAGACCTGAATGTGCTCGCCGCCACGCGCCTTGAGCAATTCCACCATGTAGCTGAAGTACTCGTTGTGGCCGCCCTGGTAGCTCGACACCGCAATGCCCTGCACATCCTCTTGCAGCGCAGCGGTGACGACCTCGTCGACCGACCGGTTGTGGCCCAGGTGGATCACCTCGGCGCCCATGCCTTGGAGGATGCGGCGCATGATGTTGATCGCGGCGTCGTGGCCATCGAACAGGCTGGCGGCGGTGACGAACCTCACCTTGTGGGTCGGGCGGTAGTTCGCCAGTGCCTGGTATTCGGCGGCAAGATCGGTCATGGGCTTTGTCTCCTTGGGATGCTTGGGGCCTGGGTGCGTGGGGTGCACACCACCGTCAGCGCGTAGTCTAGGCCCGACAGCGTTGGCGCACGATGGTGGGAACGCTCAGGCGATTGACGCAATTTGCCAGAATCGAGTCATGTCAACCTTGCACGCTGCCCCGACGGTGTCGATGGTCTTCGTCCGCAGTGCCTTGCACGCGCTGAGCCCGGCACAGTGCGAGCAGGCGTTGACCGAAGCCGTTATCGACCGCGCTGGCTTGGATCAAGCCGATGCGCGGGTACCGGCGGCGGCCTTCGCCAGGCTCTGGCTGACCGTGGCGCGATTGCTGGATGATGAGTTTTTTGGGCTGGACGCCAGGCGCATGAAGTTGGGCAGCTTTGCGATGCTGTGTCACGCGTTGGCGGGCCAGGCCACGGTGGGTGCGGCGATGCATCAGGCTCTGCGTGGTTTTGGCTTGTTTTTTGACGATATCGGCGCGACGCTGCGGGCCAGTGGCGGCGTGGCGAGCTTGGTGATCGCCAATCGGATCGGTGGCCGTTGCCTCGCCAACGAAGTGGCTGACGCACGCCGCTTCGCAGATGAGACGCTGCTGGTGATGCTGCATGGCCTGCTGTGCTGGCTGGCTGGGCGCCGCGTGCCGCTGACCAGGGCTGACTGGGCCCATCCGCGACCGTCTCATGCCGATGAATACCGGCGCATGTTCTCGCCTCTGCTGCGTTTCGACGCCGCCGCCACCTCGATATCTTTTGACGCCCGGGTCTTGCAGGCGGCAGTGACGGTCAACCCAGCCGGGCTCAAGGCCTTTTTGCGCGATGCGCCGCAGTCGGTTTTCCTCAAGCAAGTGGCGGCCACAGGATTGAGCGATCGGGTACGTCGCCAGTGTCGGCTGACGCTGGATCGAGGCGACGCATTGCCCACGTTGACGCTGCTGGCCCGTGATCTCGGCTGGTCGACGGCCACGCTTCGGCGCCGACTCGAGCAAGAAGGGGCGAGTTGGGGTGACCTAAAACGCGAGGTGAGGCGCGATCTGGCGCTGCAGCACCTACGCGACGGCCATTTGAGCGTGGGCGAGATTGCCGGTCGGCTGGGCTTCAACGACGCCAGTACTTTTTACCGAGCCTTCCGTCAGTGGACCGGCAGTGCGCCCGGCGCCTGGCGTCTGGCGACAGCGGCGATATCCGGCGCTGCGGCTTAGACTGCTTCGCTTGCTGGCTTTCGCCAACAACTCGTCAGCCATTCGTCAGAAATTCGTCAGCCGTTCGCCAAACATGAGCAAAGCCTTCACCCGCGAAACCGATGCCGAGGACGACGACGAGGCCGGACCGGGCCTGCCGCCATTGCCCGCCGGCGCTAAGAACTACATCACGCCGACGGGTTACCAGCGCTTGCGCGGGGAGTTGCTGGCGCTGATCGACGATGAGCGCCCACGCATCGTCGAGATCGTGTCGTGGGCTGCGAAGAATGGCGACCGTTCGGAGAATGGCGATTACCTGTACGGCAAGAAGCGACTGCGCGAGATCGACCGCCGCATTCGCTTCCTCACGCGCCGGCTCGAGATCGCCGAAGTCGCCGACCCAGCGGTCCACCACGGCAGTGACCAGGTCTTCTTCGGCGCATGTGTCACCTACGCCAACCGTCAAGGCGAGGAGCGAACGATCCGGATTCTGGGTATCGACGAGGCTGACAACCTGGCTGGCGATGTCAGCTGGATCTCACCGGTCGCCCGTGCGCTGCTCAAGGCCCGCGAGGGCGACGAGGTCAAGCTGCAAACGCCTGGCGGCGCCGAGATCTTGGAGGTATTGGCAGTGCATTACCCCTCGCCGGTCGTGGGCTAGAAACCAGTCGGCGCCCGGCTGCGTGAGCAAGCGGACGCCGATTTGGTTTCCCTGAGCTATCTGTCGCTTTCAGCGATCTGACCTGCACTCTAGTCGTGATTGGCCGGGCGGTGGCAGAGAACGGCGCTGGCTTGGTGACGCGAGTCACACCCGATGCACTGGCGTTGCAGGCTGCCGAAGCTTGACCGAACGGCTTCAGGGCTTGATGCGCGAGGCTCGCAATACCGGCGGCGATCGCTTCAGCGTGCGCAGCACATCGGCCAAGTGTTGGCGGTCTCGCACCGCGAGCAGTAGCCGCAACTCGGTCGCGTCGTCCTGCGGCTCGCTGTCCATCTCGATGTGGCTGATGTCGGCCTCGGAGGCACTGACCGCGGCGGCGAGTTGCGCCAGCGCTCCCTTGCTGTTCTTGACCAGCAGCTTGACGCTGGTTTCGAAGTGACGGCTCGGTTGTTCGGCCCACTCAACGGCGATCCAGCGCTCGGGGTCGCGATCGGCAAGACGCCTGCCGGTACTGCATTCGGCGGTGTGCACCCGAAGGCCTTCGCCGCGGCCTAGGTAGCCGCGTATTTCGTCACCCGGTATGGGTTTGCAGCAGAGGGCGAGTTGTACCGTTGCACCCTCGGTGCCGTCGATCACCACCCCGGGGATCGGCATGGCGACATCATCGTCAACACCGAAACGATTCAGCGTCAGCGTCACCGCGTCGGGCCGGCCACCCCGTTCGGCGATCAACTGCGCCAAGCGTTTGGCGACGATAGTGGCGATCTTGCGGCCCAGGCCAATGTCCACCAGCAGATCGGCGCGGTTGCGGTTGCCGCTCCAACGCGTGAGTTGCTGCCACAGCGCATGGGATTTGGCGTCGTCGATTGGGTCCGAAGGCAGCAACAGACCTTCGGCCCGAAGCGCTTGAGCCAGCAGCTTCTCGCCCAACCCGCGCGATTCTTCATGCTCCATGGTCTTGAGGAAATGCCGGATCCTCGACCGAGCGCGGCCGGTGCCGACGAAATTCAGCCAGCCCGGATTGGGCCGTGCGCCGGTCGCGGTGACGATCTCGACCACGTCGCCGCTCTTCAACTCGGTACGCAGTGCCACCGGCTCGTTGTTGACCTTGACGGCCACGCAGCGGTCGCCGACATCGGAGTGGATCGCGTAAGCGAAGTCGACCGCTGTGGCGCCACGAGGCAAGGCCAGGATCTTGCTCTTGGGCGTGAACACGTAGACCGCCTCGGGCACCAGATCGATCTTGATGTGCTCTAGAAACTCGGCCGCATCGCGGGTTTCATCCTGGATGTCGAGCAGTGATTTCAGCCACATCGAGCCCAAACGCTGCGCCTCGTTGGCGCCGCTGCCTTGATGCTTGACCCCGTGCTTGTAAAGCCAATGCGCGGCGATACCGGTCTCGGCCACCGCGTGCATCGGCTCGGTACGGATCTGGAACTCGACCGCCGTGCCCAATGGACTGACCAAGGTGGTGTGCAGCGACTGGTAGCCATTGACCTTGGGGATCGCAATGTAGTCCTTGAAGCGCCCGGGCACCGGCTTGTAGAGCTGATGCAACAGCCCCAACGCGAGATAGCAATCCATCAACTGTGGCACCACGATTCGGAAGCCAAAAATATCGTTGACCTGGGCAAATCCGGTGTGTTTCTGGCGCATCTTTCGGTAGATGCTGTAGACGGTTTTCTCGCGCCCGGAGACATCGACCTTGATCTTTGCGCCGGCAAAGGTCTTGTCGACTTCGGTGCGGACGCGTTCAACGATGTCGCGACGGAAGCCTCTTGCACGTTTTATCGCCTTGGCCAGTGCGGCGTGACGCCAAGGGTACAGGTGCTCGAAAGAGAGCTCCTGCAACTCGCGGTAAATCATGTTCAAGCCGAGCCGGTGGGCGATCGGCGCATAGATGTCCAACGTTTCTCGGGCGATGCGGCTGCGTCGTGTCGGCGTCATCGCAGACATCGTTCGCATGTTGTGCAGTCGGTCGGCGAGCTTGATCAATATCACGCGTACATCGCGCGCCATCGCCAGCAGCATCTTGCGGAAGCTCTCGGCTTGGCCCTCTTCACGGGTCGAGAACTGCAGCTTGTCGAGCTTGGTCAGTCCATCGACCAGTTCTGCAGTGGGTGCGCCAAAGCGTTCGATCAACTCGACCTTGGTGATGCCACAGTCTTCCATCGCGTCATGCATCAGCGCCGCCATCAGCGCTTGGACGTCGAGCCGCCAATCGGCCACCAGTCCGGCCACTGCCAGAGGATGGGTGATGTACGGCTCACCGCTGGCCCGGAATTGGCCAAGGTGCGCCTGGTCAGCGAACTTGTAGGCCTCGCGCACCAGCTTGACCTCGGCCTTGTCGAGGTAGTCCAGCTTTTCCGCAAGCACCGCAAACGATATCGCCTCCGGTGCGCCCGGCGCTGCGGCAGGCGCGGTGTGGCGCGACTTGGCCTGCAGCACGGCAGGCAGCAGCAATTCGGCGGCAAAGGATCGGATGCCCATACCCTAATTTAGCCTGTATTCGACCCCCCGGTAGCCTTCTGGCTCACGGGTTTGAAAATACATCGCCCGGCCCGACCGCTGGCAGGCAAAAAAATGGCGCCTTTCGGCGCCTGATGTTTGGGGTCTCAGCCGGCTTACAGCGGTACTCGGCGCAGCATTTCGATGCCCACGACGCCTGCAGCAATTTCACGCAATGCGGTCACGCCTGGCTTGTTCTTGCTGTCGATTTTGGGGGTGTGGCCCTGGCTGAGCATGCGGGCGCGGTAGGTCGCTGCCAGCACCAGTTGGAAGCGGTTGGGGATTTTTTCCAGGCAGTCTTCGACGGTGATGCGGGCCATGGGTTTGCCTTCTAGAGAGTGAGACTGCGAATTTCAGCGAATGTTCAGATCAGACCCAGCGCTGAAAACACCTGCGATTTGTTGCGTTGCTGCGCGGCGTAGCGCAAGCGCTGGGAATGCACGACGGTCTTGAGGTCGAAGAGGGCCGTCTCAAATAAAGAGTTGATGATAACAAAATCGAAATGTCTGGCCTGTGCCACTTCGGTGCGGGCATTGACCATGCGTTGTTCGATCACCTCTGGCGGGTCTTCGCCGCGCCGGGTCAGGCGCTGGCGCAGTTCGTCCCAGCCTGGGGGCAGGATGAAGATCAGTACCGCATGCTCGAACAATTGCTTGATCTGCAAAGCACCCTGGTAGTCGATCTCCAGCACTACATCGATGCCTGCTGCCAGGCTTTGTGCGATGGCCGGGCGTGAGCTGCCATAGAGATTGCCATGGACTTCGGCCCATTCGAAAAAGTCGCCTCGTGCGACCATCTCTCGGAACATGGGCACGGCGATGAACCAGTATTCGCGACCATCTCTTTCCTGACCTCGCGGCGGACGTGTGGTGTGCGAGACCGACACCGCGAGATGCGCATCGAGTTCCAGCAAGGCCTTGACCAGGCTGGACTTGCCAGCGCCGCTGGGCGCGGCTACGACGAACAAATTGCCGGGGGTTTCCATGAGAATGGATTTTCACCGATGTGCTTCCATCAGCGCCACGCCCTTGATCTGAGCGAACAGCGCATCCCCCGGCTGCAGCGACAGCGACTCGCAACTTCGTCGAGTGATGCGCGCCAGCAGCCGAACTGCACACTGCGCTGGCGCCGTGTCGCTGACCCGCAGCTTGAGCAGTACGGTGCTGTGATCGGCCTCTACAGCCTCCAGCACCACGGGCAGCACATTGATCACGCTGGTTTCTGTGGGTCGGGACTTCGTGATGCTGACGTCGCGCGCCAGCACGCGTGCCCGTACCGATTTGCCGATGACCTCTTGGGTTTCGCCCACCCACAGCGAGCCGCCGGCAAATCCGATGCGCGACAGACCGTAGCGCGGGTCGTGTTCGGTCACATCGGCCTCGATCACCACCCCCGCATCGTCTTGGCGTGCCAGTGGCAGGTCGGTGCGAGACAGCAGCGCTGACAGCGGTCCGGCTGCCAGCACCCGGCCTGCTTGCAGCAGGACTAGGTGGTCGGCCAGCCGAGCTACTTCGTCCATCGCGTGCGTGACGTAGACGATGGGCAGCGCCAGCTCCCGGTGCAAGCGCTCGAGGTACGGCAGGATTTCGGCCTTGCGTTGCGCGTCGAGCGCGGCCAGAGGCTCATCCATCAGCAGCAGGCGAGGCGCGGTGGCCAAAGCGCGAGCGATGGCCACCCGCTGGCGCTCACCGCCTGACAGCGTGCTGGGCCGGCGTTGCATCAACGGGCCGATGCCCAGCAGATCAACCACCGCGTCGAGCGCGAAGCGCTTTGCTGCTGGACCGCTGCGTCGGCGACCATAGTCCAGGTTTGCGCGCACGTCCAAGTGCGGAAACAGTGCGGCCTCCTGCGTCACATAGCCCAGCGCCCGCTGATGGGTTGGCAGCCAATAGCCGGTGCTATCGTCCTGCCACACCTCGGTCTCCAACGCGACGCGGCCGTGTGCACGGTCCAGGCCTGCCAATGCTCGCAGCAAGGTGGTCTTGCCGCAGCCCGACGGCCCGAACAGCGCCGAGACACCCTGCGAGGGCAATTGCAGCGCCACATCGAGGTTGAAGTCGGTGCGTTGCAGGCTCAGGTTGGCTGTGATCAAGCGGCGGCCTCGCCCCGTGGCGTCCAGTTGACCCGGTACAGCGTGATCAGCACCAGCAGCGCAAACACCACCAATCCGGCGGCGAGCTGGTGCGCCTGGTCGAACTCGCTGGCTTCGACATGTTCGTAGATCGCGACCGACAGCACCCGCGTCTGCCCCGGGATATTGCCGCCGATCATCAGGACCACCCCGAACTCGCCCACGCTGTGAGCAAAACCCAGCACCGCGGCCGTGACCAATCCGGGTCGCGCCAGTGGCAAGGCAACGCTGAAGAAACGGTCAAGCCTGGAGGCGCGCAAGGTCGCCGCAGCCTCGAGCATACGTTCGGGAATGGCCTCGAAGGCCTGAGCAATCGGCTGCACCACGAAGGGCATCGAGTACAGCACCGATGCCACCACCAGCCCGCCAAAGCTGAATGGCAGCCGGCCCAATCCCAACGCTTCGGTGAACTGTCCGACCAAGCCTTGCGGCCCCATCAGCAGCAGCAGGTAAAAGCCCAGCACCGATGGCGGCAGTACCAGCGGCATCGCCACCAGAGAAGCCGCAAACGGCTTGACGGGCGATCGGGTGCGGGCCAGCCACCAAGCCAGCGGGGTGCCCAGCAGCAGCAGCAGCAGCGTGCTCAGGCCCGCCAGCTGGGCCGTCAGGGCTATGGTGGTCCAGGTGGACGCATTCATCGTTCGGTGGGATCACCAGGGCGAGGGTGCGCTGAAGCAGCTGCCAATCTGAGTTGGCCGTCACCGGCCGTGACACAACGGAACCGGCGGGCCGGGGTGGGCACTTACTTCGGCGCCAGGCGGATGGCGCCGTCAAGCCGGATCACCTCGCCATTGAGCATCTCGTTGGTGATGATCTGGTGCACGAGCTTGGCGTAGTCTGCCGGGGTGCCCAGCCGGCTCGGAAAAGGCACATTGGCGGCCAAGGCGTCCTGGACAGTTTGGGGCAACGAGAACAGCATGGGCGTGCCGAAGATGCCAGGTGCGATCGTCATCACGCGGATGCCGTTGCGCGCCAGGTCACGCGCGATCGGCAGTGTCATGCCGACCACGCCTCCCTTGCTGGCGGCATAGGCCGCCTGGCCGATCTGGCCGTCGTAAGCCGCCACGCTGGCAGTGCTGATCAGCACGCCGCGCTCGCCGGTGGGCTCGGGCTGGTTGCTGCACATCGCCTCGGCGGCCAGCCGGATCATGTTGAAACTGCCGATCAGGTTGACGGCGACGGTCTTGGTGAAGACCTCCAGCGGATGCGCCCCTTCCTTGCCCACGGTTTTGGCCGCCGGTGCGATGCCTGCGCAGTTGACCAGCCCGAACAACGGTCCCATGGCCTGTGCTTGTGCGACCGCAGCGCGGCCGTCTGCGTCCTGGCTGACGTCGCAGCGCACGAAGATTGCATGAGCAGGGCCGCCGAGTTCGGCAGCCAGCGTCTGCCCGCGTTCGACCTGCAGATCGGCGATGACAATCTTGGCGCCTTCGCGGACCAGCATTCGCGCCGTGCCCTCGCCCAGTCCAGATGCGCCGCCAGTGACAATGAAAACCTTGCCCGCGATGTCCATGGTGTTTCCTTAAATGTTTGCATGCTGTTGATGCAAAACGGCCACTTGCGGTGGCCGTCGTGGTAGAGCAGTCCAGGCCTTGCTCAGGCTTGCAGGGCCGACGTTGCCCGCGCCGCGATCTCGTCGACGCTGCCCAGGCCCAGGATTCGAGCGTAGCGCGGCGCCTGGGCATCGCCTGTTTTGGCCCAGGTGGCGTAGTAGTCGACGAGTGGCCGGGTCTGGTTCTGGTAGACATCGAGCCGATGGCGCACCGTGGCTTCGCTGTCATCGGCGCGCTGGACCAGTTCTTCGCCGGTTGCGTCGTCCTTGCCCGGGACCTTTGGCGGGTTGAACTTCAGGTGGTAAGTGCGACCCGAAGCGGTATGAACCCGGCGCCCGCTCATGCGCTCGATGATCGCCTCATCGGGCACGTCGATCTCCAACACCAGGTCAATTTTGACGCCTGCGGTCTTCATGGCGTCAGCCTGCGGGATCGTGCGCGGGAAGCCGTCAAACAAGAAGCCGTTGGCGCAATCAATCTGGGCGATACGCTCCTTGACCAGACCGATGATGATCTCATCGCTGACCAAGCCGCCAGCGTCCATGACCTGCTTGGCGGCCAAGCCCATGGCGGTACCGGCCTTGACGGCGGCACGCAGCATGTCGCCGGTGGAGATTTGCGGGATGCCGTACTTTTGGCAGATGTAGGCTGCTTGCGTGCCTTTGCCGGCGCCTGGCGCCCCCAACAGAATCAGTCTCATCGATGTCTCGTCGTCTTGTGTGGATCTTGGCTTGCCGCCGGGCCAGCCCTCAACGGTGGCGCGAATCTGTTTTCGAGAATATCACGGGGGTGCTGGCGCCAAGCTGACGATGGGCGCCCGTACCCAGTGCCATTGAGCAACTGCCCGCCAGGCTCAGGTCGCCTTGAACAGCGCCCTGACCCGTGCCAGGTCCTCGGGCGTGTCAACGCCTGGCCCGGGGCGCTCGGCGCTGACGTGAACCGCAATCCGCTCGCCGTGCCAGAGCACTCGCAACTGCTCGAGCGATTCAAGGGTTTCAAGCGGCGCCACCGGCAGCGTTGGAAAGCGGCGCAGATAGCCGGCGCGGTAGGCGTATAGACCAACGTGACGCAATGCGGTGGGCGAGGCGGGCAGTGCGTGGATGCCGTCTGCAAAGCCGTCGCGCCACCAGCCAATCGGTGCGCGAGAGAAATACAGCGCACGGCCGGCGGCGTCGAGCACCACCTTGACGACGTTGGGATTGGTGAATTCGGTCACATCTTCGATGGCATGCGCCACGGTGGCCATCACGCAGTCGGGTTGCTCTCTCAGCAGTGCGGCGCAAGCATCGATCATCTCGGGCGCGATCAGCGGTTCGTCGCCCTGGACATTGACCACCAGGTCGTCGTCGTCCAATCCCAATTGAACACAGGCCTCGGCCAGACGGTCGCTGCCGCTTTGGTGGTCGCTGCGTGTGAGCAGCGCCGCAATCCCATGCGACTGGCATGCTTCAAGGATGCGTGTCGAGTCTGCCGCCACCACCACGCGGGCGGCCAAACTAGCGGCCGCAGCTTGCGCCACCCGTACCACCATCGGCAGGCCAGCGATGTCGGCCAGAGGTTTGTCGGGCAGTCGGCTGCTGGCCAAACGCGCCGGGATCAGCACGGTGAAGCCCGGTGCGCCGCCACCGTTGGGGCCGTGGGTCACAGTGGGCTCGGCGGTGAGGGCGGAAAGGCTTCAAGTACCCTGGCCTCGGCTTCGAGCATCACGGGGATGTCGTCGCGGATCGGGAACCCCAGCCGGTCCGCCGGGCATTGAAGTTCAGTCGACCCCGCTGGTTCTCGGGCCAGGTGCAGCGGGCCTTTGCACAACGGGCATACCAGCAAGCTGATCAATCGATGGTCAAGGCTCATGGGGTGGCTTGAAGGGTGCGCACAGCGCGCGCAGGGCCGCATCAAAAGCGGGTTCGGGCTGGAAGTCTAGCGTCGCCACCCAAACTCTCGTGTTGCCGACCGCTGCTGGCGGCAGTTTGACGGCATCTTTTTCAGTGACGATCAAATCGGCCGTGCCGGCTGGCCAGGGCAGAGGATCGAAGCCATGGTGGTCTGGAAGTGGCAGGCGGTCGATGCGCAATCCCTGGGCTTCGAGCATCCCAAAGAAGGCTTCCGGCCTTGCCAGCCCAGCGGCAGCCAGCACGCGGCGGCCACGTAGCGCCTCCCAGTTGCCGGCATCTGAGTCCTCTTGCTGCAGGCCCTGCCACCAGTCCGACAGCGGCAGCACGCGGCCCAGCCTTCTCGCGCCGCAAAGCCCAGGCAGCGCGGTGCTGGCCTTCGCCGCGTTGTAAAGAACGAGGGTGTGTGGCGGCAGAGTTTTGGGCACGGCCTGGCGCAGGGGTCCGGCCGGTAGTCCCAGCTTGTTGCCAGCGCCTCGGTCATCGAAGACCCAGATGGCCATGTCATGGTGTAGCCGGTGGTGTTGCAGGCCGTCATCTGCCAGCAGCAGGTCCACTTCAGGATGGGCTGCGCAAAGCGCTAGTGCAGCGGCGGACCGGTCGGCGCCGACCACCACCGCCGCACCGCTTCTCAAATGGATCAACAGCGGTTCGTCACCGACCTCGGTGGCCGTGCTGAAGCGGCTCACAGCCTGCACCGACCTCTTGCGCCGGCCATGGCCACGCGAGATCACTCCCGGCGTCCAGCCTTGTCGTCTCAGACTTTCGATCAGCGCCATCACCGCCGGCGTCTTGCCTGCGCCGCCAGCCACCAGATTGCCTACCACCAGCAGTGGCACTGGCGCGCGCTGTACACGGCGCAGTCCGATCCGGTAGGCGGCACGGTGCATGTTTGCCAGCGCGGCATAAAGCCAGGCCATGGGCTGCAGAAGGCGTGCACCGGCGCTCGGGGTCGGGCCAAGCCACTGAGATTGGACCCAGGTTGAGAGCTGCGCCGAGAAACGGCTGCCGACGGGGCTCGCAGTCACGCGGCTCGACCACTCGGTCTCAGCGTGACGCCCTGCCATCCGACTGTTGTGTCGCGAAGGTCAGGCGCGGCAGGCCGGCTCGACGCGCCGCGTCCAGCACGTTGATCACCGATTGGTGTGGCGTCAGCGCATCCGCTGAGACGATCACGACAGGCGACTTGTCGTCGATGCCGGTAGCGGCGCGTTGCAACGCTGCGGTCAGCACTTCGATGCTGCGGCCCTCTAAGGGACCGCGGTTGACGGCATAGCGGCCTTCAGCGGTCACCGAGACCAAAATCTCGGCCGGCCGCTCCTTGAGCCGTTCAGCGTCGGCCGTTGGCAGGTTGATCTGCAGTTCGGAGTAGCGGCTGTAGGTGGTCGACAGCATCAGGAAGATCAGCACCACCAGCAACACGTCGATAAACGGGATCAGATTGATCTCGGGCTCTTCGATGCGGCGGCGCCGAAAATGCATGGCGTTTGTGGTGTCAGCTTGGCGTCGTTGCACTGCGCACTGCAAAGCGCATCAGGTGCGGCACCAGGCGCTCAGCAGCCTGCTCCAGGCTCAAAACGTGCTGCTCGACTCGGCCCCTGAAGTAGCGGTACAGCATCAGCGCGGGGATCGCGATGATCAAGCCGAATGCCGTGTTGTAGAGCGCGACCGAGATGCCATGCGCCAGCGCTGCCGGGTTGGCAGCGCCCGTTGGCGCTTGTGAGCCGAAGATCTCGATCATGCCCACCACGGTGCCCAGCAGTCCCAGCAGCGGCGCAGCAGCGGCGATCGTGCCCAGCGCGTTCAGGTATCGATCGAGTTGCTGCGCAGCTGCACGTCCGCCGCTCTCGAAGCTCAGGCGCAGGCTTTGCTCCGTGATGCGCGGCTCGACGATCACGGCACGCAGACCCGTGGCCAGCACCTGCCCGAGCACCGAGTTGCCTTCCAGTTTGTTGACCACGTCCATGGATGGCAGGCTGGTGCGGCTGACTGCCATCACCTCTTCGAGCAATGCGGGCGGCAGGATGCGGCTTGAACGCAGGCTCAGCATTCGTTCGATGACCAGCGCCAAGCCCACCACGGAGCACATCAACAGAGGCCAGATGGGCCAACCAGCAGCTTGGATGATTGAAAGCAACGGGCGCCTCTGCGTGTTTCCAGTTGAAAGTGAACCGGGCCGAGACCCGATCTGACCCGTGACCGGGCTCTGGCACCGGATTATCGCCTCGGCGGCTTCGCTCAAACCCTGAGTATCAGCGCCATTTTCCGACAAGGGCCTACCTGCTCATCAAGGGTGCGCTGCCTACAATGTGGTCTGGTCTGACCGCCAGTTTCAGCCAATTTCTGCAACCTAGGTGCAGCAATGCGCCGTCCTCGCAAAGACATCCCATGAGCTATACCCTGCCAGCCCTGCCGTACGCCACCAATGCGCTGATGCCGCATATGTCGCCGGAGACCTTCGAGTACCACTACAGCAAACACCACCAAGCCTATGTCACCAACCTCAACAACCTTGTGGTGGGGACTGAATTCGTCGGCTTGGCGCTGGAGGACGTGGTCAAGAAGTCTTCCGGCCCGATCTTCAACAACGCCGCCCAAGTCTGGAACCACAGCTTCTTCTGGCACTGTATGAAGCCTGCCGGCGGCGGCCTGCCGACCGGAGCACTGGCCGCTGCGATCGATGCCAAATGGGGCAGCTACGCTGCGTTCAAGGAAGCCTTCACCAAAAGCGCGGTGGGCAACTTTGGCTCAGGTTGGACATGGCTGGTCAAGAAGGCCGACGGTTCGGTCGATCTGGTCAACACCAGCAACGCTGCGACCCCATTGACCGGCGCCGACAAGGCCTTGCTGACGATCGACGTTTGGGAGCATGCCTACTACATCGACTACCGCAACGCCCGTCCCAAGTTCGTCGAGACTTTTCTCAATTCACTCGTGAACTGGGAATTCGCTGCCGCGAATTTCGCCTGATCGGACCGGCGCGCAGGCGCTGAACGGGCCGGACGGCATCGCTGTCCGGCCCGTTGTCATTTGGTGGCCTTCATCCCGCGCTCATGGTTTGAACGGCGGGCCGGTGAGCTTGAACCCGGCCTTGATCGCACGCTTGGCAAACCAGCCTTGGTTCATTTCTAGCACGTAGCGCACCGGTTGCTCCGAGCAGTGCGAGGCCTCATCGAAAGGCTTCATGTCCGCCAGATTGACGATGCTGCCGTCATCGGCGACAAAGGCGATCGTCAGCGGTGTGGGCGTATTCCGCATCCAGAAGCACTGTGGTTGCGCATGTTCGAAGACGAACAACATGCCCTCATGGCTGGCCAGGTCGCGCCGGAACATCAAGCCTTTTTGTCGTTGCTCAGGCGTGATCGCCAACTCGGCGCGGATGTTGTGCATGCCGGCGCCCAGTGTGATCGCCTGGAGGCGCTGAGGCTGGTCTGGCCCGCTCTGCGCTGAGGCCGTTGCGCTGGCCAAGGCCGTCAACATCGCGGCAGCGCTGCCCAGGCAGCGGCCCAGGCTGGGCAATGTCTTGATCAATGTCTTGATATTTGTCATGTCTTGACCTCGGGGATTTCACTACATTGGCGCAGCCTGGTGATCGGGTCGGCAGGTGTCGGCGGAGGCCTGCACAAGGCCTATTTCAACATGCCGACCCCGCCCGAGACCGTTGTGACACTCAGTTTGCCGCTTCTGCCCGCTTCCGGCATCTTGGACGACCCCGTCGAGCAGCGCCGATTTACCCGCTACGCCGTCGGCGCATCGGGCGAGCGCATTGCTGATTCGTCGCTGCGCATCAGCGGCATGCACTGTGCTGCCTGCGCCACTTTGATCGAGCAGGCCTTGACCAAGGTCGATGGCGTGCTCGATGCACAGGTCAGCGCGGCCGGCGAGCGCGCTCGCGTGCGCTGGCGCTTGCAGCGCACTTGCCTAGCCGATGTCGTATCGGCCATCCGCGCAGCTGGTTATGACGCCACGCCTGATCTGGCGCTCAACGCGCAAGAGGCTCGCCAAATCGAGCACCGCACAGCGATCTGGCAATGGTTTGTGGCCGCTTTCTGTGCCATGCAAGTGATGATGATGTCCACGCCCAGTTATGTGGCCGGTCCGGGCGAGTTGGCGCCTGACCTGCGCCAATTGCTCAACTGGGGCGGCTGGGTGCTGACACTGCCGGTGATGGTGTTCTCGGCGGTGCCTTTCCTCAGTGGCGCCTGGCGCAGCCTGCGGGTACGTCGCATCGGCATGGATGTGCCGGTGGCCCTAGGGATCTTGGTCACCTTTGTCGCCAGCAGCGGCGCCACATTTGCGCCCGACAGCTTGTTCGGTGGCGAGGTCTATTTCGACTCACTGACCATGTTCGTCAGCTTTTTGCTGGCGGGCCGATGGCTCGAGACTCGCGCTCGGCACCGGGTTGCCCAAGTGCTTGAGACCGCACTGGCCAGCATGCCTGAAACCGCCATGCGTCTAGGGCCCGACAACCAGATCGAGGTCGTGAGTGTGCAGCGTCTGGCACCAGGCAATTTCGTTCGAGTGCCAGTCGGTGAACCCTTTCCGGCCGACGGGTGGCTGATCGAAGGTGCTACCCGGGCTGATGAATCGCTGCTGAGCGGCGAAAGTCTAGGCGTCGCCAAGCCTTGCGGTGCGGCGGTGGTGGCCGGCAGCGTGAACCTGGGTGCGCCGGTGCTGATGCGCGTGGAACGCGTCGGCGCCGATACCCGGCTGGAGGCCATTGTTTCGCTGATGCGCGATGCAATGAGCCAACGCCCTGTCTTGGCTCGCTCAGCCGACCGTTGGGCTGGGCCATTTCTTTGGGCTGTACTGCTGCTCGCAGCAGGCTCGGCGGCTGTTTGGAGCGTCGTCGATCCGGCGCGAGCAGTCTGGGTGGCTGTCTCGGTGTTGATCGTCACCTGCCCCTGTGCATTGTCCTTGGCCGCACCTTCAGCCATGCTAGCGGCGGCCAGCGCACTGGCGCGGCATGGCGTGTGGCTGCAGCGGCTCGACGCGTTGGAGGCGTTGACATCGGTCCGACGCTTTTATTTCGACAAGACCGGCACATTGACCGACCAGTCCCTGCATTGGACCGGCATGCTGCGAGTGGACGCGACAAGTGAGGACTTCAGCAACGACGAACTGATGTTTCGAGCGGCCGGGCTGGCCGCCTGGTCCAGTCATCCTTTGTCCAAGGCGCTGGCGTTGGCCGGCGCGAGCACCCTCAGCGGCAGGCGCTCAGACAACAGCCTGGCTTGGCATGATGTCCAGGAACTGGCTGGCCAAGGCTTGCAGGCGGTGGACTGCGTAGGTCGATGCTGGCGCTTGGGACGGGTGGATTTCGTCGCGGCGATCGAGGCAGTCGAAGGCTCGTTTGGCTCGCCAGCACTGGATGGCCGCGCTGCAATCTGGCTGGCTTGCGACCAGCAGTTGCTGGCGCGCTTTGACTTTGACGAGGCTTTGCGGCCTGACGCACGCGCTGCGGTCGAAGCGTTGCGTGCGCGCGGCCTGGAAGTGGTGCTGCTGTCGGGAGACAGGCCAGACCGGGCGGCACGTGTGGGCGCGCTGTTGACGGTGACCGACGTGATCGGTGGCGCCACGCCCGAGCGCAAACTGTCCGAACTAGCGGCTGCGCAAGCCAGCGGTGTTCGGGTCGCGATGGTTGGCGACGGCATCAACGATGCGCCGGTGCTGGCATGCGCCGACGTGTCCTTTGCGATGGGGCAAGGCGCGCTGGTGGCGCGAGCCCAGGCCGACGCGGTCGTGGTGTCAAACCGGCTGGGCGATTTGGTATTCACACATGATCTGGCGCGGCGAACGATGGGCGTGGTGCGACAGAACCTGCTGTGGGCGGCGGTCTACAACGGCGCCTGCATCCCGTTGGCGCTGTTGGGTTGGCTGCCACCCTGGGCGGCGGGGTTAGGCATGGCCAGCAGCTCGCTGCTGGTGGTCGGCAACTCGCTGCGACTGGCGCGTTGAAGCGGCGATCCGATGGACATCCTTTACCTGCTGATCCCGCTGTCGGTGGTGCTGGTGCTGCTGATACTGGGCCTCTTCGGCTGGGCATTGCACCACGGTCAGTTTGACGATGTCGAGCGTGAAGGCCTGCGTATCTTGGATGACCAGGGCTTGGGTTTTGATGTTAATCAAACCCCGCGCCAGGGCCGACCTGAACAATCTCCACGACCACTGTCAGGTCCATCATGAAATCATCGAAGGAGGAGTCAATGCACAGCAACGACACAAGCAATCCACCCGAATACAGCGATACCGTTGTGCGCGCATTTGCATTGGTTGCGGTGCTGTGGGGAATCGTGGGCATGCTGGTGGGCGTGGTCATTGCCGCTGAATTGACCTGGCCTGAGATCAGCTTGGGCATTCCCTGGTTAAGTTATGGGCGCCTGCGACCATTGCATACCAACGCGGTCATCTTTGCCTTCGGCGGTTGCGCTCTCTTCGCCACCAGCTACCACGTCGTGCAGCGCACCTGCCAGACCCGTCTTTTTATGCCTGGACTGGCGATGTTCACCTTCATCGGCTGGCAGATGGTGATCCTGGCCGCTGCGATTTCGCTGCCGCTGGGATTCACCCAGGGCAAGGAATATGCAGAACTGGAGTGGCCAATTGACATCTTGATCGGCGTGGTCTGGGTTGCTTATGCTGTGGTCTTTTTTGGGACGGTGGGCACGCGAAAAATCCGCCACATCTATGTCGCCAACTGGTTCTTCGGCGCCTTCATCATTGCAGTGGCGTTGCTGCACATCGTCAACAGTGCGGCCATTCCCGTCAGCTTGACCAAGAGCTATTCGGCCTATGCGGGCGTGCAAGACGCAATGGTTCAGTGGTGGTACGGTCACAACGCGGTGGGCTTCTTCTTAACCGCTGGATTCCTCGGCATGATGTATTACTACATCCCCAAGCAGGCGGGCCGACCGGTCTACAGCTACCGTCTGTCAATCGTCCACTTCTGGGCCTTGATCTTCACCTATATGTGGGCAGGCCCTCATCACCTGCACTACACAGCACTGCCGGATTGGGTGCAAAGTGTTGGCATGATCTTCTCGCTGGTGCTGCTCGCACCGAGCTGGGGCGGCATGATCAACGGCATCATGACGCTGTCTGGCGCTTGGCACAAACTACGTGACGACCCAATCCTGAAATTTCTGATCGTCTCGCTGTCGTTCTACGGCATGTCGACCTTCGAGGGGCCGATGATGTCTATCAAGACTGTCAACGCGTTATCCCATTACACCGACTGGACCGTGGGCCATGTGCACTCCGGTGCGCTCGGCTGGGTCGGCATGATCTCGATGGGGTCGCTTTACCACTTGATCCCACGCATGTTCGGCAAGGACAAGATGTTCAGCATGAGAGCGGTCGAGTTGCACTTTTGGATCGCGACGATTGGCATCGTTCTCTACATCGCCGCAATGTGGATTGCTGGCGTGATGCAGGGTTTGATGTGGCGCGCGGTCAACGCCGACGGCACCTTGGTCTACAGCTTTGTCGAGAGCGTCAAGGCAAGCTACCCGTTTTACGTCATCCGTTTTGGCGGCGGTTTGCTTTACCTGGGTGGCATGCTGATCATGGCTTGGAACGTCGTGATGACGGTCAAGGGCGCCAAGCCCGCCACAGCCCGAATCCCGATGGTTACGGTGGCTCAGGCCTGACGAAAAGGAACACATTCAGATGGCACAGCTCCATGTTCCTGTGGGTCACGAGAAGATCGAGACCAACAATTTCTTGATGATCACGCTGATCTTGTTGGCGCTGTTGTTTGGCGGCCTGGTTGAGATCGTGCCGTTGTTTTTTCAGCGCAGCACCACGCAACCGATCGATGGCCTCAAACCCTACACCTCGCTGCAACTGGCTGGACGAGATATCTACTTGCGTGAGGGTTGTTACAACTGCCATTCGCAGATGATCCGACCGTTCCGGGCAGAGACGCTGCGTTATGGACCCTACTCGGTGGCCGGTGAATTCGTCTATGACCACCCGTTCCAGTGGGGTAGCAAGCGTACCGGCCCGGATCTTCACCGCGTCGGTGGCAAGTACAGCGATGAGTGGCACCGTGTCCACTTGAACAATCCCCGCGACTTGGTGCCTGAGAGCAACATGCCAGCCTATGCTTGGCTGAGCACGGGTCAGATTGACCCGGCTGACATGGCGCCCAAGATGAAGGCACTGCGTAGGGTCGGCGTGCCTTATACCGATCAAGAAATCACCAACGCCGGTGATGAGGTCAAGGGCAAGAGTGAACTTGATGCAGTGGTCGCGTACCTGCAAGTGCTGGGCACTTCGCGTAAGTAAGCCACTTCGGAGCGAAAAATCATGGATGTCAATGATTTGCGCAGCGTGACCACGCTGTTCATGTTCGGCGTTTTCGTCGCCATCGTGGTCTGGGCGTTGGCGGACAAGCGCCAGGCCCAGTTCGACGAAGCTGCTCAGCTGCCTTTTGCAGAACCCAATGACGTGCGCGTTTCGGGGCTCCAAGGAGAGAAGCAATGAGTGATTTCGTGGACATCGGTTGGGCCTGGTACGCAGGCGGCATCACGGCTGCCGGACTGTTGTTTTGTGTCTTCATTCTGCTGGTTGCCAGCAAACGCAAGGTGATGGCCAATGACAACACCACTGGACATGTCTGGGACGAAGATCTGCGCGAACTCAACAATCCGTTGCCGCGCTGGTGGATGTGGTTGTTCGTGATCACGCTGTTCTTTGCGGCGGTCTATTTGGCGCTCTATCCAGGTCTTGGCGCGGTGCCGGGCAGCTTCAAGTGGTCCAGCACAGGCCAATGGCAGACCGAGCAGGACAAGGCCCATGCGACGATGGCACCGGTCTATGCCAAGTTCAGCGCGATGCCTGCAGCCGAACTGGCTAAAAATGCTCAGGCCATGGGTATTGGCGAGCGTCTCTTTATCAACAACTGCGCGCAGTGCCATGGTTCTGATGCCCATGGCAGCAAGGGTTTCCCCAACCTTACCGACAGCGATTGGCTGGGCGGCAACGGCGCGGCCTACATTGAGAAGACTGTCACGGCAGGGCGCATCGGCATGATGCCGCCGATGGCTGCTGCGCTGGGCAGTGCTGATGACGTCAAGAACGTTGCCAACTATGTCTTGAGTTTGGCGGGCAGCGCGCACAACGGCCTAGCGGCGCAACTTGGCAAACCGAAGTTCGTCGTTTGCGCCGCCTGTCATGGTGCGGACGGACGCGGCAACCAAGCGCTGGGTGCGCCCAATCTGACCGACAAGGTCTGGCTTCACGGTTGGGGTGAAGCGGCGGTGATCGCGATGGTCAACCAGGGCAAGACCAATGTGATGCCCAAGTTCGAGGGAAGGCTGAGCGCGGAGCAAATCCACGTGCTTGCCGCCTATGTCTGGAGCCTGTCGCAAGTCACGGCCGTAGCGGTCCAGTAGATTGACGCGGTCCACGGCCTCATGAGAGAACCTGATGGCTTGGTGCCGCATGTCGTCATGACGCCGCAACGCCTCCAGAGCATTGATGCGTTGGAGGGAGACGATGCCAAGGTGGCGTTGGTCTCGCTGTACCAGAAACAGCAGCGCATTTACCCGCGTGCCGTCAGCGGTCTTTTCGCCAATTGGCGCTGGTCGCTGGTCTGGCTGTCGCAGTTATTGTTCTATGGTCTGCCTTGGTTGAATTGGAACCAGCGCCAGGCGGTCTTGTTCGACCTCGGTTCACGTCGTTTCTACATCGGCCCGTTGCTGCTGTACCCGCAGGACTTCATCTACCTGACCGGCATTTTGGTCATTTCTGCTTATGCCTTGTTTCTTTTCACTGCGGTCGCAGGGCGCTTATGGTGCGGTTTTGCCTGTCCGCAGACGGTTTACACAGAGATCTACAGGTGGGTGGAGAGAAAGATCGAAGGTGACCGCATTGCTCGTATGAGGCTTGACGCCAGTGGCTGGAGCCTGGACAAGTTCGGGCGCAAGAGTGCCAAGCAAGTCGTCTGGATCGGGCTCGGGTTGTGGACCGGTTTCACCTTCGTCGGCTACTTCACGCCGATCCATTCTCTGGCCGCCGAGGCCATGAGCCTGGAGTTTGGTCCCTGGGAGTGGTTTTGGGTCTTTTTCTACAGTCTGGCAACTTACGGTAATGCTGGCTTCATGCGCGAACAGGTCTGCAAGTACATGTGTCCGTACGCACGCTTCCAGAGCGCGATGTTTGACCGAGACACCTTGATCATCAGCTATGACAGCGAGCGCGGTGAGCCACGCGGTTCGCGCTCGCGAAAAGCTGAACCCAAGGCACTGGGGCTCGGTTCGTGCATAGACTGCAATTTGTGCGTGCAGGTCTGCCCTACTGGCATCGATATCCGCCAAGGGTTGCAATACGAGTGCATAGGTTGTGCGGCCTGCATTGACGTCTGCGACAGTGTGATGGACAAGATGAACTACCCGCGAGGACTGGTTCGCTACGACACACAGAACGGTCTGGCGCAGCATCTGAGCGATCGCCAGCGCTTGACGCGAGTCCTCAGGCCGCGCGTGTTGGTCTATTCCGCGATCCTCGGGCTCATCTTGCTCGTGTTTTCCTGCAGCCTGGCGTTTCGTCATCCGTTCAAGGTTGATGTGGTGCGAGACCGCGCCGCGCTCGCCAGGGAGGTCGGTGAGGGTCAGGTCGAGAATGTTTACCGGCTGCAAATCATGAACACCACCGAGCAATTGCAGCGATACCAGATTGCTGTGAAGGGCTTGGCCGGCATCCGCTTGATGACCTCGCCTGAGATCAATCTCGAGCCTGCCCAAGCGCGTTGGGTGACACTGGCCGTCCGTATCCCGCTCGAGACTGCGCGGTTGACAGCCGCGGGGGCTCATCCGATTTACTTCGACATTGGTCTGCTTCATGTCGATGTCACTGGCAAGCTCAGCAGCGTTGCCATGCTGAGCGAAAAATCAACTTTTGTCGTGCCGCGCTGAGCGTTGGCCAGGAGCGTTTCAACATGAAAAACTCTGCAGAAAGCCTTTCGTCAACGGTCGCTGCAGTGCCTGGTGTTGGGGTCAACAGCCCCATCGCGATGGAACGCTCAACGCCCTGGTGGCGCGTCGGCATGGTCTGGCTGGTCGTCGGAGGCCCGGCAGTGGTGGTGATCGCTAGTCTTGGCACCGCGGTGCTGGCCTACCGTGGTGCTGACCAGGTCCTTTTGGAGACAGCTTCTGCGCGAGATGTGCCGGTTCGACCCACCGGCCAGACGCCGGCGCTGACAGCCCGAAATCATGCGGCCACTGCGGCAGCGGCTCGTTGAAGCGGCGGCACAGAATGGCTGCGGGCAAGCGAGGGCAGCGTGTGATGGCGGTGCTGTGGCCCGCGTTTCTGATGGCCGGTGTGCTCGAGACACTGGTGTTCGCGTTGGTCGATCCGTCCAGCCTGCATGGATTTGGTGGCGCCACGGGCGAGTGGTCGAACACCGGCGTCTACACGCTGGCATTCTTCGTGTTTTGGGGCGTGATAGCAGCGGCCGGCGGCCTGACCCAACTATTGGCATTGAGCGCCGATGACCTGCACGCCAACGATTCAGTGCCGCCGCCTGTGGCTTGACACTTTTTTTGCCGCCGATGAATTCAGTCAATTCCGATAGCCTAGCGGCCGCCAGCTTTAGGCCTAGCGGTTCGAACCGTTGACCAAGTTTTCCAGCTTTTCCTGCGCCAAGACTTGGATCTGCCGCTGTTTGACGTCGAGGATGCCTTCCTCTTGGAATTTGCTGAAGGTGCGGCTGACGGTCTCGAGTTTGAGCCCCAGGTAGCTCCCGATTTCTTCGCGCGTCATGCGCAGAATGAGCGACGAGGCCGAGAAGCCGCGAGCTTGCAGTCGCTGGGTCAGATTGAGCAAAAAAGCGGCTAATCGCTCTTCGGCTCGCATGCTGCCGAGCAGCAGCATCACGCCGTGGTCTCGCACGATCTCGCGACTCATGATCTTGTGGAATTGGTGCTGCAATTCGGTGAACTCGCGCGACAGACCTTCGAGCTGGTTGTAAGGAATCACGCAGACCTGTGAGTCCTCCAGCGCCACCGCATCGCAGGTGTGGTTGTCGGTGCTGATGCCATCGAGCCCAAGCAACTCGCCGGCCATCTGGAACCCGGTGACTTGGTCACGTCCGTCTTCCGACGAGACCCGGGTCTTGAAGAAGCCGGTGCGAACAGCGTAAAGCGACAAAAATGTCTCCCCTGCGCGGAACAACGATTCGCCTCTTGCGATGGCTCGCCGGTTGGCGACCAGATTGTCGAGTCGATTCAGGTTCTCGCGCGACAAGCCTACGGGCAGGCAGAGCTCTCGCAGATTGCAGTTCGAGCAGGCGATCTTGAAGGGTTCGAGTCGGAGTCTTGAAGATTCGGCGAAAGAGTTCATAGCGGATTGTGTTCGCGGCTGACGCACTTGTCATTGATCAATTTGCGATGTATTGGCGGCAATCGACCTGTTGGACCCAATGGGTCAAGTCTGGCCATTGTTTGAGCCGGTGCGCCCGTACGGCTTGAGCTAAGTCAAGATGCGACGAGTTCAAATTGGCACAGTTTGGCGCATGTTGAAGAATGTTATCGATCAGGCGCCTGTGCTGACCGAGGCGATGTTGCGTCGTCTGGATCGTCCTGGGCCGCGTTACACCTCGTATCCCACCGCGGACCGATTCACCGAGGCCTTTGGACCGGATGCCTATGCGCAGGCGCTTGCGGACCGCGCATCGGGGGCAGTCGTCGGCGGCAAGCGACCGCTGTCAGTCTATGTACACCTCCCATTCTGTGAGTCGGTGTGCTACTACTGCGCCTGCAACAAGGTGATCACCAAGCACCACGAGCGATCTGCCGAATACCTGGAGGTGCTGGCGCAGGAGCTGGCGCTCAATGTGTCTGTGCTGGGCAGCGGGCAAGCGGTGTCGCAACTGCATCTGGGCGGCGGCACGCCCACTTTTCTCACCGACTCCGAACTTAGCAATTTGATGGTCATGCTGGCTCACGCTTTCCGTTGGACGCCCGGTGCCGAGGTCTCGATCGAGGTCGATCCGCGCACAGCATCGCCCGATCGATTGCACCACCTTGCCAAGCTCGGGTTCAACCGGCTGAGCTTTGGTGTGCAGGACTTTGACCCGGATGTGCAGAAGGCGGTACACCGGCTGCAACCTTTTGCGTTGGTTCGAGACCTGATGCATGCCGCGCGCGAAATTGGTTTCGAATCGATCAACGCGGATCTGATCTACGGTCTGCCCAAACAGACCCCCGAGTCGTTTGCCCGAACGGTCAATCAAGTGGCTGAGCTTCGGCCAGACCGCATTGCGCTGTATGCCTATGCCCACTTGCCGCAGCGCTTCAAACCACAGCGGCGTATCGTCATCGAACAATTGCCGCCGCCGGACCATCGGGTGCAGATGCTCGGTGGTGCGATGGCTGGCTTTGTCGCTCAGGGCTACACCTACATCGGCATGGACCACTTTGCGCTGCCCAATGATTCGCTGGCTGTGGCCAAGCGGCAGGGCCGCTTGCACCGCAACTTTCAGGGCTATAGCACCCATCCCGACTGCGATTTGGTTGCACTCGGTGTGTCGGCCATCGGTCGCATCGGTGCCACTTACAGCCAGAACGCCAAGACCCTGGACGGGTATTACGCCGCGGTGCGCCAAGGCCAGTTTCCAGTGGTCAGAGGTTTAGCGCTGTCGCGCGATGATTTGGTGCGTCGGGCTGTGGTGATGGCGCTGATGTGCCAGGGGCGCCTAGAGTTCGAAGCGATTGAACTTGCCCACCTGATCCGCATGAACGAATACTTCAGCGCTGAATTGGCCGAATTGGCCGAGTTGCAGACCTTGGGGCTTTGCGAGTTGACGTCAGATGCGGTGCAGGTCACTGCCGTGGGCTGGTACTTTGTGCGCGCAGTGGCCATGGTGTTCGACCGCCACCTGCGGGCAGACAAATTGCGAGAGCGCTTTTCTCGCATCATCTGAGTCGTCGATGGACCAAGCGCTCCTGCTCAGCGCAGTCTTGATGGGTCTTGCGGGCTCGCCGCATTGCTTGGCCATGTGCGGCGCAGCCTGCGCGGCCGTCGGCTCCGGCAGGCGTGACCTGTTGGCATTTCACCTGGGTCGCTTGATCGCTTACTCAGCCGCTGGCGCGCTGGCTGCTGCCAGCGTGGGTCGTCTGGCTGTGCTGGGCCAGGCCGTGGCGGGCTTGCGACCGCTGTGGACATTGGTGCATATCGCCGCCATGGCGCTGGGCTTGTTCCTGCTGTGGCGAGGCCGGCAACCGGCCTGGATGATCAGGCTAGGGCGAACCCGTGCCCAACTGCCGACCCGTAGCGGGCCGTGGCAGGTGATCCAGGGCCCTGCACGAAGCGCGGGTATCGGTTTGGCCTGGGTCGCCTGGCCGTGCGGTTTGCTGCAATCGGCCTTACTGGTCGCGGCGCTGGCCAATACGCCCTGGCGCGGCGCGCTGGTGATGGCCGGATTTGCCAGCGCTTCTGCGGCGGGTCTTTTGTTGGGTCCCGCGCTGTGGTGGCAGCTTTCGGGTCGCCGCGTAAACGCCGCGGCCTGGTCGACCAGGACTGCCATTCGGTGGGCCGGTGCTGCACTGACGCTGGCCTCGACCTGGGCGCTGGGTCACGGCTTGTGGACCCGGGCCGTGGACTGGTGTTTGGCTTGAACTCGATCTGATGCGTCGCTGGCGCCTCAAAGGATATTGCTGGGCCGCTCAAGGAAATCGCCCGGTCGGTGCCGGGCGTCTGGTCTGACAGGCCGCGGACGGCCTGGGCGAGATCACTTCTTGGGCAGGATGCCACGCGTTTTGGCGCCGGTCGCGGCAGGCTCGCTGCCGAACGGTGGGATGCCGCGAGTGGCAGGACCGGGCGCCGGGCCGGCTGCGCACATCGTCCGCGATCCGAGCGGCCAGGAACTTGTTCCTCGGAGTCCCTGAAAAGTGTTTAAACATTCGCATTCGCTCTGAATGCGTGAGCAAAACGCTTTTTCGGTTAGATGGGTTGACCGCCTGGGCGATCGGGGCGCTGTCCTCGCCCAGTGACGTCGGGTCGATCTTCAGCAGTCCAAAGACAAACGCCCGGGCGATACCGGGCGTTGGGTCAGACAGGCCGCGAACGGCCTCTCGGCTACGCCGAGATTACTTCGAAGCCTTGTCGGCAGGCTTGTCGGCCTTCTTGTCGGCCTTCTTGTCGCCCTTCTTGTCGTCCTTCTTGTCGCCCTTCTTGTCGTCCTTCTTGTCGTCCTTCTTGTCGTCCTTCTTATCAGCCTTGGCCGGCGAAGCGGCAGCGGCAGGCGCGGCAGCCTTTTCGTCCTTCTTGGCGGTTGCCGGTGCATCAGCGGCGAAGGCGCCAGCAGCGAACAGAGTGGCGATCAGAGCGGCGAGGAGCTTGTTCATGGTGGTATTCCTAATAAAGTGTTGAAGTTGCCAGTCTGCATTGGGCTGGCCATCGTCAAACGTCGGGGAGAGTCAGTCGGTTGACAGGCTTGGTGACATAAAATCACCGGGTTTTCCTCAACCATCCTAGAGCGCGGAGCCAAAGCACATGTACCAGCACATCAAGGTGCCCCAGAGCGGGCAAAAGATTACGGTCAACGCCGACTACTCGCTCAATGTACCGGATCAACCGATCATTCCGTTCATTGAGGGCGATGGCACTGGCCTGGACATCACCCCGGTGATGATCAAGGTAGTCGACGCGGCGGTCGCCAAAGCCTACGGTGGGGCCAAGAAGATCCACTGGATGGAAATCTACGCCGGCGAGAAGTCGACCAAGATTTATGGCCCTGATGTCTGGCTGCCTGAGGAGTCGCTGGCTGCGTTGCGCGAGTACGTGGTCTCGATCAAGGGCCCGCTGACCACCCCTGTGGGCGGTGGCATCCGTTCGCTCAACGTCGCGCTGCGCCAGGAGCTCGACCTGTACGTTTGCCTTCGACCGGTGCAGTACTTCAAGGGTGTGCCCTCGCCGGTGAAGGAGCCACAAAAGATCGACATGGTGATTTTCCGCGAGAACTCGGAAGACATCTACGCGGGCATCGAGTGGGAAGCCGAAAGCGACAAGGCCAAGAAGGTCATCAAGTTCCTGCAGGACGAGATGGGCGTCAAGAAAATTCGTTTCCCCGACACCTCGGGCATTGGCATCAAGCCGGTTTCGCGCGAGGGCACCGAGCGACTGGTGCGCAAGGCGATCCAGTACACGATCGACAACGACAAGCCCAGCCTGACCATCGTGCACAAGGGCAACATCATGAAGTACACCGAGGGTGGCTTCCGTGATTGGGCCTACAACCTGGCGCACAAGGAATTCGGCGCCGAGTTGATCGACGGCGGTCCTTGGTGCCAGTTCAAGAACCCGAAGACCGGCAAGATGATCACGGTCAAGGATTCGATTGCCGACGCCTTCTTGCAGCAAATCCTGCTGCGCCCGGCCGAGTACTCGGTGATCGCCACGCTCAACTTGAATGGCGACTACATCTCCGACGCGCTGGCCGCACAGGTCGGCGGCATCGGCATCGCCCCAGGCGCCAACCTGTCGGATTCGGTTGCCTGCTTCGAAGCCACCCACGGCACGGCGCCCAAGTACGCCGGCAAGGACTATGTCAATCCGGGCTCGGAGATCCTGTCGGCCGAGATGATGCTGCGCCACATGGGCTGGACTGTCGCTGCAGACCTGATCATCGCGTCGATGGAGCGCTCGATCGCCAGCAAGAAAGTGACCTATGACTTCGCGCGCTTGATGGACGGCGCGACCCAGGTGTCTTGCTCTGGCTTCGGTCAGGTCATGATCGACAACATGTGAGCTTGATCCTTCTGCGGTGCCCACCGGCTCCGTCGGCCATGAGGTTTCCTGATGGTTTCGGGGCTGCGGGGTTTTAGAGCTTCAGGGCTTCAGGGGCTTTTCTTGACTTCTTTCTAAAGCCCATGGCGGAACCATAGGCCGAGAGTTCCAGGCCCTTGATGTCAAGCTTAGAAACCGCTGCCGATTTTTGCCGTCTGCTCAACAGCCTGCCGTCTTTGGTCGGCTACTGGGACAAAGAAAGTCGTTGCCGCTACGCCAACCGAGCCTATGAGGTTTGGCTCGGAGTCGCCCCTGGCGAATTGCTGGGTCGGCATGTTGACGATTTCATCATCCCGCCGCATCGCGAAAAACTCCGCCTGCGCATTGATGCCGTCTTGCGCGGTGAGCCGCAACACTATGTTCGAGCGCTTGAATGGCCTAACTTTTCCGGATCAGGGCGAGTCGACCTGATTCCCGATCTGGTTCAGGGGCAGATTCAAGGTTTTTTTGTTCATGTCACCGACTCCTCGAGCACGACAACGCTGAAACTGATGGCGCTCAAGGAGGGTCAAGCCCTCGCTCTGCAACGCGCCCACGAGCGGCTGGCCCAAAGTGATGCCGCGCTGCGCCAGGCTCAGCGCCTGGGTCAAATTGGCAGCTGGGAGCTCGAACTCGAATCCGGCGAAGTCATTTGGTCTGAAGGCTTGTTCATCTTGTATGGATTTGACCCGGCTTTGGGCCAACTCGCTTATGCGGCTCGTAAGTCATTCCATAGCGCCGAAAACTGGCGACGCCTGAGGCAAGCCGTCGACCAAGTGCGCGCGGATGGCGAGCCGAGAGTGCTGGAGCATGACGGCGTTCTGCGGTCGGGTGCCAAGGGCTGGTTCGAATCGCGTTTTGCCGCCGTGCGCGATGGCACGGGCGCGATTGTCAAGGTCATCGGTACTGTCCAGGACGTCACCCATCGACACGTGTTGGAGGAGGCGCGGGCCGCGCGCCAGTCCGAGGAGGAATCCAGCCGAAACAAGTCGGCATTTTTGGCCCGCATGAGCCATGAGTTGCGCACGCCGCTGAATGCGGTGCTGGGGTTCTCGCAGTTGCTCGAATTCGATGATGCTGTGCAGGCCGCGCCTGATGCCGTCGCCAAGGTGGGTCACATCCGTTTGGCTGCCGAACACTTGCTGTCGATGGTCGATGACTTGCTCGACATGACGCGGATTGAGACCGGCACTTTGCGGCTGACGGCCGAGCGGGTCTCGGTTGACGCGTTGTTGGTCGACTGCCGCAACTGGGTGGCGGCGCTGGTCGGTCACCACCGTGTCAGTGTGCATCAACAACCTGTCCCGGAGGATCACTGGGTGATCGGCGATCGCACGCGCCTGCGTCAGGTGTTGGTGAATCTGCTGACCAACGCCATCAAATACAACCATGAGGGCGGCTCGGTCGAGATTGAGCGGACGTTTGAGGCAGGGCGGTTGGCGATCATGGTCCGCGACACCGGCGTGGGCATGACGCCTGAACAGGTTGATGGGTTGTTCCAGCCTTTCAATCGACTCGGCGCAGAGCGTGGCCAAGTCGATGGCATCGGCCTGGGTCTGGTCATTGCCAGGCATCTGGCCGAGCAGATGCAAGGCACTCTGTCGGTTGCCTCGCAGCCTGGGCGGGGCTCGGTGTTCACGCTCAGGCTACCGATGTCGGCTGACGCAGCCCGGCTTGAAGACAGCAACAGCGCTGTTGCGGATGGCGCGGTTGCATCGCTCACGCGCACGACCCAGACCGCGTCGACCGGGTTGATTGGCGCAGAGGGTGAAAGCGTCTCGAACGCGGCGCAGGATTTTTTCGCTAGCCAGCCACGTTCTGTCCAGCCACGTCCTGTCAAGGTGCTCTATATCGAGGACAACCGGCTCAATGCGACGCTGATGCGTCACGCGATTGCGCGGCGGCCAGGGGTGACGCTTGAAGTGGCTAAAGACGGCGAAGCCGGATTGGCAGCAGCGCGGCGCTCGCTGCCAGACCTGTTGCTGCTCGACATGGGCCTGCCGCTGATGAGTGGCGCGCAAGTGCTCGAACAACTGCGCGCCGACCCGCTGCTGGCGGGGATCCTCTGCGTGGCAATTTCGGCCAATGCGATGCCGGCGGACATCCAGCGTGCGCTGGATGCTGGCTGCAGCGACTACATCATCAAGCCGTATTCGATCGACCGGGTGTTGGATTGGGTCGATCGGTTGCGCGGATGAGGCCTAGGCTCAACCGGGAATACGCACCGGCAGGTGGGTGAAGCCCCGGACAAAGGCCGACTTCACGCGCGTTGGCTCCCCCATCACCTCGATCACCGGGAAGCGTTTGATGATCTCTTCCCACAGGATCTTGAGCTGCAACTCCGCCAAGCGGTTGCCCACGCAGCGGTGGATGCCGAAGCCGAATGACAGGTGTTGGCGTGGCCGGGCCCGGTCAATGATGAAGCGGTCGGGCTCGGAGATCGCGGCTTGGTCGCGGTTGCCCGACAGGTACCACATGGCCACTTTGTCGCCTGACTTGATCTGCTTGCCACCCAGTTCGGTGTCGCGCAAGGCGGTGCGGCGCATGTAGGCCAGTGGCGTTTGCCAGCGGATGATCTCGGGCACCAGGCTGTCGACCAGCGCTGGGTTGGCCCGCAACTTGGCCATCTCTTGTGGGTGCTGGTGCAAAGCCAGCAGACCGCCGGTCATGCTGTTGCGGGTGGTGTCATTGCCACCGACGATCAGCAGCACCAGATTGCCCATGAACTCCATCGGCGCCATGTTTCGGGTCGCCGCGCCATGCGCCAGCATCGACACCAGATCGGTACGTGGCGGCTCATTGACGCGCTCGTTCCAGAGTTTTGTGAAGTAACCCAGCATCTTGCCCAGCTCGGCCATGCGCTCGGCCGGGTCCAGCGCATCGGGGTTGGTGGCCTTGTTCATCGTTGCCACATCGGACCACCAGGTCAGCAGGCGCCGGTCTTCGAACGGGAAGTCGAACAGCGTGGCCAGCATACAGGTCGTCAACTCGATCGAGACCTTGTCAACCCAGTCGAAGGTTTCGTTGCGCGGCAGGCTGTCGAGCACTTGGCCGGTACGTTCGCGGATCAGGCTTTGCCAGTTGTTCAGGTTGGCTGGAGCCACGATGCTGCTGACGGCCTTGCGCTGGTCATCGTGCTTGGGCGGGTCCATCGCGATGAACATCGGCAGTCGATCGGACTCGGCGGGGTTGAACAGCGTGATGCCACCCAGCGACCAATCGGACGAGAAGATCTCGGGGTGAGTGTCGACATGCATGATGTCCTGGTAGCGCGTCACCGACCAGTAGGCGCCCAGTTCGGGTATCGGGCTGTGCGAGTGATGCACTGGGTCTTCGCTGCGCAGCCGGTCGAACACATGACCGACGGTGTCATCGACGAAATATTGGATGTCGGCTGGGTTGAGTTGGTCCAGCGGCAAAGCCTGGATGCGCTGACGGGCTGTTTGGGCGCTGGCGGTTACGGTGGTCATGGCAGGTTCCTTTGTGCGGGATTGAGACCGAAGCAGGATCAGTGTTGGCCTTCGGGCATCGAGACCACCAGACCGTCTAGTGCGTCGGTCAGCTGGATCTGGCAAGCCAGTCGCGAGTTGTCCCGCAATTCGGCAGCGAAGTTCAGCATCTCATCCTCATGGGCGTTGCGTGGTCCGGTGCGCGCGGCCCAATCGGATTCGACAAAGACGTGGCAGGTCGCGCACGCACATTGGCCGCCGCAGTCGCCGTCGATGCCGGGCACGTTGTGGTCTAACGCGGCCTGCATCAGCGACAGGCCGGATGCGGCATCGACCACGTGGCGCTTGCCGTTGAACGCGATGAAAGTGACTTGGGGCATGGTGCTCTCGTCGAAGGGAGTGGTCGGGAAGGTCAGCTGTTACGGCGTGCTGCGCGCAAGGCCTGGAACTGCTCAAGGGTCAATCCCAGCGCTTGGGCCATTGGCCCGGGTGATTGCTGGTCCCAACTGTGGCGCGGTCCGATCGTGATGCCGCCGTCAACCGTCAAGTGGGTGCCGGTGATAAAGCCCGCGGCGTCGCTGGCCAGGAACAGCGCCGCCTCTGCGATGTCGCGTGGCAGGCCTGCGCGGCCAATCGGGTTGGCGCCGCCACTGCGTTCAGCGACGGTCTGCGCCATTTGCCGCGCCTCGGCCAACCCGAGTCCTAGGCCATTGCCAAAGATGCTGGTGGCAATGAAGCCGGGCACGATCGCGTTGATGCGGATGCGGTGAGCCGACAACTCGGTCGCGGCGAGTCGGGTGTAGTGCAGCACGCCGGCCTTGGCCACCGAATAGGCCAGCGGCGCATAGCCCGCCTGCAACGCCGAGATCGACGACGTGTTGATGATGGCACCGCCACCGCGGCGCTTCATGTGCGGCACGGCGTAAGAGGCGCCAGCCGCCACCGATCTGAGCAGCAGTGCGTGGGTGGCATCCCAGCCCGCTTCGTCCCAGTTCTCGACCCCGGCCGGCGAGCCGCCAGCGCCCGCATTGGAGAACAGGATGTCTAGGCCGCCGAAATGCGTCGCCGCAGTGTCGATCGCGGCCTTGATCTGCGCCGGTTGCGTGACATCGCAGCGCACGAAGTGAAGCAGGCCAGGAAAGCGTTTTTCCAGCGCCTGGCCAGCCTCGACCTGCAAATCGGCTGCCAGCACCCGCGCGCCCTCTTCGATGAAGAGTTCGAGTGTGGCCAAACCGATCCCCGAAGCAGCCCCGGTGATGACGGCCACTTTGCCTTCGAGTCGCATCGCCATGTCAGTGGTCGAAGACGATCACATTGCGGGCGATGCCGCCGGTCTTCATCGCCGCGAAGCCCTCATTGATCTCTTCGAGCTTGATGCGCGCCGAGATCATTTCCTTCAAGTGCAGCTTGCCTTGCATGAAGAAATCGATCAAGCGTGGCATGTCGGTGCGGAAGCGGTTGCTGCCCATCATGCTGCCTTGGATTCGGCGCTCGCGCAGGAAGTCGACACCGTGCAGTTCGATCCTGGTGCCGACCGGGATCATGCCGATCAAGGTCGAGGTGCCGCCTGATCGCAGGCATGAAAAGCTTTGTTCTGCGGTAACTTTCAGGCCGATGCATTCGAAGGAATAGTGCACGCCGCCACTCGTGAGCTCGATGATGCGCTTGACCGTATCGCCTGCATTCGCGTCGATCACATCGGTGGCGCCAAAGGCCCTCGCGAGTTCAAGTTTGAACGGGTCCTTGTCGATCGCGATGATCCGGCCAGCCCCTGCGATTGCTGCCGCATTGATCGTCGCCAGACCGATGCCACCAGCACCGAAGATCGCCACGGTGCTGCCGGGTTCAATGCGAGCGGTGTGCGCAACGGCGCCGTAGCCCGTGATCACGCTACAACCGATCAGGGCTGCCAGGTCGAGCGGCATGTCCTCGCGCACCTTCACCAGCGCGTGCTCGTGAACCACCATCTGCTCAGCGAAAGACGACAGGTTGAGGAACTGGTTCATGTGCTCGCCTTTCCAGTGCAGCCGCTTGGACTTGCCTGGACCCGGTTTGACTTCCGGGTCTTGGCAGATCGACAGGTGGCCGGACAGGCAGAACTCGCAGTGGCCGCAGAACATCGACAGGCAGCTGATCACATGGTCGCCAGGCTTGAGGTACGTGACGTCCTCGCCCACGGCCTCGACGATACCGGCCGATTCATGGCCCAGCACGATGGGCACCGGCGTGGGGTAAGAGCCCTCGATGAAGTGCAGGTCGCTGTGGCACAGGCCGGCCGCTGCGGTTCGAATCAGCACCTCGCGGCGCTTGGGCTTGTCGATCGCGATGTTCTCGATGGTCATCGGCTCGCGGGGGGCGTGAAGAACTGCAGCTTTCATGGGGGGTTCCAGGTCTGGGACTGACAAGTGGCCCGGCAGCGCATGGCTGACGCCTGGGTATTTTGCCCTGAACCCGGGCAGGATCTTCGGCGGGTTTGCCCGCTTGTGCCGCACGTGAGATTGCGTCTCTCGATTCATTGCGGGCCGCGTTGGTGATGGACGATCGACCGGCTCAGGCCTGTCTTCACCCGTGCCGAAGACGCCGGCCTGGGCGATACCATGCGCCGGCCCCCACTCTGCAAAGCCCCGCAATGACTGTCGAGACCCTCGAGATCTGCCCCGCCGCTGAACCGCAAGCCACGTTGATCATGCTGCATGGCCTGGGCGCCGACGGCACCGATTTCATCCCCCTGTGCGACGCCCTTGATCTGGATTCGGTGGGTCCGGTCCGCTTTGTGCTGCCGCGCGCGCCGCAGCGCCCGATCACGATCAACAACGGCCACCGCATGCGCGCTTGGTACGACGCGCTGGGGGAGGTGCCACGGCGCGAGGACGAAGCCGGTGTACGGGACTCGGTACAACAGATCCATGCTTTGCTGGACCGCGAACGCGCACGCGGCATGCCCGCGAACCGCATCGTACTGGCCGGTTTTTCGCAGGGTTGCGCGATCACGCTCGCGGCCGGCCTGCGCTACCCGGAGCGCCTGGCAGGGCTGGCTGGACTGTCGGGGTACCTGCCGCTGGCGGCCAGCACCGCGGCCGAGCGTCATCTGTCAAGCCTTGGGTTGCCGGTGTTCCTGGCCCACGGTCGCAGCGATGCCATGGTGGCGATGGCGCGGGGCACAGCAGCGCGCGACAGCCTGATGGCGCTGGGCCACGGCGTCGAGTGGCACGACTATCCAATGGAGCACTCGGTTTGCATCGAGGAGGTGGGCGCCCTCAATCGCTGGTTGCAGCGCGTCTGGGGGCGCTGAGGCCGACGCGCTGGATTGTGACCGGCGCCGCTTTGCAAGGTAAACCGCAGCGCGGGCTGGCGACTGCATCGGCTGCGGAGCCTATGGCCCGATGCGAGAATGCCGGCGATGAGTCGCGTCAGCATCCAGACCCACGATTTCGACCTCTCGGCCGAGGTCGCTGCGCTGCGCGCGGGAGATGGCGGTATCGGGGCGATCACCAGCTTTGTCGGCACCGTGCGCGATCGCAGCCAGTCCGGCGTGGTCAGCGCGATGGAGCTCGAACATTACCCAGGCATGACCGAGCGCGCGATCGAGGCGATGATCGACGAGGCGCTTCGGCGCTTCGACCTGCGCGGCGCGCGGGTGATCCATCGGGTTGGATTGTTGCAAGCGCTCGATCAGATCGTGCTGGTGGCGGTGAGTTCAGCGCACCGAGGGGAATCGTTCAAGGGCTGCGAGTTCCTGATGGATTACCTCAAGACCCAAGCGCCTTTCTGGAAAAAGGAAACCACGCCCGACGGCGCGCGCTGGGTTGACGCCCGCGTTGCCGATGACGCCGCGCTGGCGCGCTGGGGTCTGGCCGGGACGAATGCCGAATGAGCGGCAGGTGAGCGCGAGCGCAGGCGTGTCCGTGGCGCATGCCGTGGCAGTGGCTGCGGGTGCTGGCGTCGGCGCCCTGTTGCGCTGGGCTGCGGGCCTGACTTTCAATTCGCTGTGGGCCGGATTCCCGCTCGGCACTTTGTTGGTCAACTGCATCGGTGGCTTGTTGATCGGCGTGGCGATGGTCTGGTTTTCGCGCTCGCCCGACGAGTTGCTGCGGCTGCTGTTGGTCACTGGACTCCTCGGTGGTTTCACCACCTTCTCGTCGTTTTCTGCCGAATCGTTGGGCTTGATCCAGCGTGGCGACCTCGCACTTGCGGTGCTGCACAGCGCTGCGCATCTGCTGGGCGCGCTGGCCTTCACCGCCATCGGCTTTGGCCTGGCCCGACTCTTTCTGCGCTGACCACCGGCGCTGCGTCTTCAAGGAACCCGACCATGTCGTCCCAACCCGAGGCCCAGAGCGCCAACGACCCGCTCACGCCGCCGACTTCGCAGGCACTTCGTGCCGCGCTGGGGCGTTTTGCCACGGGCGTCACGCTCATCACCTGCCGCGATACGGCCGGCCAAGCCGTTGGGCTGACGGCCAACTCTTTCTCGTCGCTGTCGCTGGACCCGCCGCTGGTGCTTTGGTCGCTGCGCAAGGCGAGCAGTAATCTGGTGGCCTTCGAGGCGGCCGGGCACTTTGTGGTCAATGTGCTGGCCGAGACCCAGGTCGAACTGTCGCGTCGCTTTGCCTCGTCCAAGGGCGACAAGTTTGCCGAAGGTCATTGGGCCGATGGTCTGGGTGGCGTGCCAGTGTTGTCCGGTTGCGCGGCGGTGTTCGAATGCCAGACCGAGGTGCGTCACGATGCTGGCGACCACGTGTTGTTCATCGGCCGGGTGCTGCGGCTGACCGACCTGTCGGTCGCGCCGCTGTTGTTCCAGGGCGGTCATTACCGAATGATGGGGGAAGTGCTGTGATGTGCCTGACCAACGGAGTGTTGCGATGAGCGATGTGCGACTGGAAGGCAAGTGGATCGACAGTTTTGTCGAGGTTTTCACGCTCTGTGGCGTGCAGCCGGGTGATGTCTGCGCGGTGCTGTCGGAGACCCAGTCGAGGCCGTCGCTGGTGCGTCTGAGTGAGTTGGCGCTGGCCCGGTTGGGTGCGCGTTGGTTCCATGTCGTGTTGCCGACGCCGCGCCAGACCGCGCCGGTGCCCGTGCGCTCCACGGGCGCATCAGATGCGATTGGCCGCCTGCAACCGGTGGTCGCTGCGCTGGCGGGCAGTGTTTTCGTCGCCGACTGCACGGTCGAGGGTCTTCAGCACGCGGTCGAACTGCCCGAGATCCTGGCGGGTGGGGCACGGGTGCTGGTGGTCAGCAACGAGCATCCTGAGATCCTCGAACGCACCGTGCCGCATGCGGAGGACGAGGTCGAGGTGCGTCGCGCGATGCGGCGACTGAAGTCGGCCCAGCAGATGCACGTCAGCTCGGCCGCCGGCACCGACCTGCACATCGCGATGGCTGGCGCACGCATCGGTGGCGTCTGGGGTTTCACTGCCAAGCCTGGCTCATTGAGCCATTGGCCGGCGGGATTGGTGCTGGCATTTCCGGCTGCCGGGTCGGTGTCGGGCAAGCTGGTCCTCGCGCCAGGCGATGTCAACCTGACCTTCAAACGCTACTTGGCCGATCCGGTGACCTTGCACATTGACGATGACCATGTCACCGAGATCGAAGGCCACAGCGTCGATGCCGACCTGATGCGTGCTTACTTCGCGGCCTGGGCGACAGGACCCGAGGATCGCGCGGCCTATGCGGTGTCGCATGTGGGCTGGGGGCTGAACCGACGTGCGCGCTGGGATGCGATGACTTTTTACGACAAGGCGGATTTCAACGGCACCGAGCTGCGCGCGTTTGCCGGCAATTTTCTGTATTCAACCGGCGCCAATGAGGTGGCCGGACGCCACACGCTGGGTCATTTCGACCTGCCACTGCGCGGCTGCACGGTGGCGCTTGACGGCGTCGCGGTGGTCGATGCTGGACGCTTGCTGTGACCGCGGCGCTCGTCACCGACGCACCCCTGGCGCACTTGGGCTGGCACCCGGTCGAACCCATTGCCAAGCCACCCGTGCTGCTGCTGCATGGTGTGGGCGGCGGCCGCCAGGCCTGGGACGATGCGAGCTCGGGCACCGGCGCGGCACTGGCCGCCGCCGGTTTTCGCACCTTGGCGGTGGATTTTCCGGGTTATGGCTTGTCAGCGACGATCTCGCCTTATGACCTGGCTGGGCTGGCCAGTGCGGTTGAGCGCTTGATCGACTGGCTGGGCTGCGGGCCTGCGGTGGTGGTCGGCCACAGCATGGGCGGCATGGTGACCCAGGAGCTGATGGCGCGTGCGCCGCAAGCTGTGGCGATGGCGGTGTTGGCCAGCACCTCGCCGGCTTTTGGCAAGCCCGGTGGCGACTGGCAGCGCGACTTTCTGCAATCGCGCTTCGCGCCACTTGATGCGGGCCTGGGCATGGCCGGCCTGGCCGGACCGCTGGTGAGCGCGATGGTTGCCCCCGAGATGTCCGCGGCCCGCCGCGCGGTGGCCCAGGCGATGATGTCCGGCGTGCCTGAAACGACTTACCGCAGCGCGGTGGCGGCATTGGTGAATTTCGACCGCCGCGCCGCGTTGCCCTCGATCCGGGTGCCGACCTTGGTGATCACCGGCGAGCTCGACCGCACTGCCGCGCCCGAGGTGGCGCGACGCATGGCCGGGTTCATCCCCGGCGCGCGCTGCGCGGTCGTGCCGAGTGCCGGTCATCTGCTCAACATCGAGCAGCCCGAGGCTTTCAACCGCGCATTGCTGGACTTTGTGCGGACTTGCTGAAACCACCGGAGATCACGATGTCCACGCTGTCCGAATCTCAGAGCGCCAGCACACTGGTCACGCGCTACCAGCCCTCGCACATCGCCGGTAACCCGGCCTCGTTGACGCCGCTGCAGCGCGAGCTGATCGCGCGCGTGGCTGCTTTGGGACCGCGCTTTGCCGATCGCGCCGAGCGCTACGACCGCGAGGCCAGCTTCCCGTTTGAGAACTACGATGATTTACGGGCTGCCGGTCTGCTGGGCATCTGCGTGCCCAAGGCCTACGGCGGCCTAGGCGCCGATTTCGCGACCTATGTGATGGTGTCCGCCGAGTTGGGACGCTGGTGCGGCGCCACCGCCTTGAGCTTCAACATGCATGTGTGCTCCTGCCTGTGGGCCGGCGAGATCGCCGACGCACTCGACATGACGCCCGCGCAGCGTGCCGACCACGAGGGCAAGCGCGCTGACCACTTCGAGCGCATCGTCGGCGAGGGCAAGGTCTACGCGCAGCCTTTTTCTGAGGGTGGCGCTGCCGCGGCTGGCGCCGCCCCTTGGGGCACGACAGCGACCCGGGTGGACGGTGGCTATGTTGTCAACGGCAAGAAGATCTTCGCGTCGCTGGCCGGTGCCGCAGACACCTACGGTGTGCTGTGCACCTTGGACCGGCCCGACCGCGCCTCTGGCGGCAGTCGGCGCGATGCGATGTACCTGGCGGTGCCGGCCGATGCGCTCGGCGTCAGCGTGGTCGGCGACTGGGACCCGCTGGGCATGCGCGGCACGGTCAGCCGCAACCTGCTGTTCAAGGATGTGTTCGTGCCCGAGAGCGCTCGGATGATGCCCGAGGGCCTGTATTTCCAGGCTGCCAGTCGCTTTCCGCACATGTTCGCGACACTGTCCCCGACCTACCTGGGGGTGGCGCAGGCGGCTTACGACTTCACGGTGCAATACCTTCGCGCCGAGGTGCCGGGGATGTCCCCGGTCAAGCGTCGGATGTACCCGACCAAGCAATATGCCGTGGCCGAGATGCGGATCAAGCTCGAGGCGACCCGTGCGCTGTTCCTGCAGAACGCACGTGACGCCGCCATCGACCCCGACAAGGACCGGCGCATGCGCTTGTACGCGGCGCACTACACGATCATGGAGAACGCCAACGACATCTGCCGGCTGGCGATCCGCACTTGCGGCGGGCAGAGCATGCTCAAGTCG
>CANFPU010000011.1 GCA_947448955.1 Burkholderiales bacterium | reverse complement strand
TGCCTGTTGATCGACGAAGCCCAGTTCCTCAGCCCTGAACAAGTACGCCAACTGCACCGCTTGGCCCATGGGCACAACCTACCCATCATCTGCTGGGGGCTTCGCAGCGATTTCCGTGGCGAGGCCTTTGCAGGTGCCGCAACGCTGCTGACGCTTGCCGACGACCTTGAAGAGATGAAAACCATCTGCGCTTGCGCCCGCAAGGCAACGATGAACATCCGGGTCGATGCCGAAGGCCGTCGGCTCAAACAGGGCGAACAAGTGGTCATCGGCGGTAACGAACGTTACCGAGCGGTCTGCCCAGCCTGCTTCTATACCGACGAAGATGCGGGCGCAGTCGCACCAGGGCTGTTTGGCTGAACAGTCGTTTGGCGAAGCAGCAAGCAGGGATTTTGGAAGTTTTTCGTCGGTGGTCTTCTCGACTCAATGTTGTCTTTCTTTTAACTTGGTAGTCGTAGTAGAGCCAACCCTGAGCAGTTGATAAGGCAGTTTTGCTGTGTTTTTTCAAACACTTGCGATCGAGTCAACCCTGTGCGCTGGTGACCATGAGCCAAGCTGAAGACCGACAACAAATTTGGATTTCAGCGCCAGCCTGTGGACAACTACCTCTTTGTTCAAGAATTGCCCACAGCTCTGTGCCTTGACAGCCCAAGACTTTGACATCCCAATCTGGAACTTCACCATGAACGCTAGCTCGCCAGTTGATCGCTATCCCCGGCCTGAAGCCGTTTCCCCTGCGGAGTGGGACGCACGCGTTCAACTTGCGGCCTGCTACCGGATCTTTGACCATCTGGGTTGGACGGAGCTGATTTACAACCATATCTCGCTGCGAGTGCCGGACGAGCCGGGTCACTTTTTGCTTAACCCTTTTGGCCTGCATTACTCGGAGGTTTGTGCGTCCAACCTGGTCAAGGTCGACTTGGCCGGCCATGTTGTCGGTCGTATCGAAGGCGAGCCGGTCTGGCCGATCAACCCGGCAGGTTTCACCTTTCATGGTGCAATCCACCAAGCCTTGCCTGAAGCGCATTGCGTGATGCACGTGCACACGACGCCGACCATGGCGGTGTGCTGCCTTGACGAAGGCTTGTCGTTCACCAACTTTTATGCGGCGCAGTTGCACGGCAAGGTGGCCTACCACGAGTTTGAAGGCATCACCGTGCATCTCGATGAGGGGCGGCGCATCCTGGCCAGCGCTGCTGGCAAACCGGTGCTTTTGCTTCGCAATCATGGGCCGGTGACAATAGGTTTCAGCTTGGCGAATGCTTTCGGATTGATGTGGTTGCTGACCCGGGCCTGTGAGGTGCAGCAAAGCGCACAGGCGATGGGCCGACTGAGGCCTATCGCCCAACCAGTGCTTGAGGCCTGTGTCCGCGACTCGCTGAACTTCGACCCCCGCTTCGGCGCAGGACAGGACGCTTTCGACGCGATGGTCAGGCTGGTCGAGCGCCGTGACCCGTCTTTCAGGCGCTGACAGATCCCTCAACGACGCCTGCAAAGCATCAGTCGCTAAATTTTTTCATCACATTTTCAGGAAAACCCATGGCTCTGAACAAGATACTCGTCGCCCAGGGCGGCGGCCCCACAGCGGTGATCAACCAAAGTCTGGTCGGCGTCGTGCTCGAAGCCCGGCGTCATCGGGCCATCGACTTGGTCTACGGTGCGCGTCATGGGGTTCGTGGCATCGTCAACGAGGATTTCGTCGACCTGACCCAGGAAACCAGCCACAACCTTGAACTGGTCGCGGCCACGCCTTCTTCAGCATTGGGCAGCACGCGTGACAAGCCGGACCTGGCCTATTGCCAGAAGATTTTTCAGGTGCTCAAAGCTCACGGCATCGGTCACTTTTTCTACATCGGCGGTAATGATTCGTCCGATACGGTGCGCATCGTCAGCGAGCAAGCCCGTGCTGCGAATTACCCACTGCGCAGCATCCACATTCCGAAGACCATCGACAACGATCTGGTTGGCAATGACCACACGCCTGGATTTCCATCTGCGGCGCGTTTTGTGGCCCAAGCCTTCGCTGGCGCCAATCTTGACAACGCCGCATTGCCAGGCGTCTACCTGGGCGTCGTGATGGGTCGGCACGCCGGTTTTCTGACCGCCGCGTCGGCACTCGGCAAGAAGTTTCCGGACGACGGTCCCCACCTGATCTATCTGCCCGAGCGAGTGTTCGTGCTGGAAAAATTTCTGGCTGACGTCAAAGCGGTTTATGCCCGCTATGGTCGATGTGTCATCGCCGTCAGCGAGGGCATTCACGACGCCAGCGGACAGCCGATCTTGGCGCAGCTCGCGAAGGACCTCGAGCGCGATGATCATGGCAATGTCCAACTCTCCGGCACTGGTGCGCTGGCCGACTTGCTGTGCGAGGAGATCAAGTCCAAGCTGGGCATCAAGCGGGTGCGTGGCGACACCTTCGGCTACCTGCAGCGCAGCTTCATAGGTTGCGTCTCCGATGTCGACCAGCGCGAGGCGCGTGAGGTCGGGGAGAAAGCAGTTCAGTTTGCGATGTGGGGCGACCGCGACGGTTCGGTCGCGATCCAGCGCACTGGTTACTACTCAGCCGACTACAGCCTGCTGCCGCTCGAAGCTGTTGCCGGCAAAACGAGGGTGATGGAAGATATCTTCATCAACGAAGCCGGCACCGATGTGACCGATGCTTTCAGGCTGTACTTGCGGCCGCTGTTGGGATCGGGGTTGCCTGATGCGTATCGTTTACGGCCGGCGCCAGTGGCCAAGGTGCTCGGGCGATAAGTAGCCAGGTCAGTTGTTTGACGGCGTGCTTGCTCAGGCTGGAGCGTCAAGCACCAACTGCGTTTGGGTGACGACAGCGCAGAGTTTGCCTTCGGCGTTCCGGATCATGGTCTGCCAGACCAAGGTGGTGCGGCCTCGGTGCAACGCCAAGCTTTCACCGGTCACGGTGCTGCCGACCTTGGCGCCAGCAATGAACTTGGTGCTGGAGTCGGTCGTGGTGGTGCGTTTGCCGGGTCCTAGATTGAGCACCGTGCCGACGGCGCCGAGGTGGTCGGCAAAGGCCATGTAGGCACCGCCATGCAGGATGCCGCCAGCAGTGCATAGATTGGGTCGCACCGGCATTTCGGCGACCACCCGGTCCGGCGCGACAGACACCAGACGTACCCCCATCAGGCCAGGAAACAAGGGCGCCATCATTTGCTGCAGGCTGTCAAGATCGTGCATCGTCGTACTTTCAAGGTGACTGAGAAGAGGGGCTGCCACAGTACGTCGAACGATTGGGCGGCGCTATTGCGGAGAACGCTCAGACGGCGCCGTTGACAATGTGGCTCTGTCCAGGACCAGAAAGAATCGATTGGAAGCCTTCGTGGTCTCGACCGGCATCGTTGCGCTGGGTGAAATAGGCGACAAGACGCAGTTGCTGGCGCTGCTGCTGGCAGCCAAGTTTCGCAGGCCGGTACCGATCATCCTTGGCATTCTGGTGGCCACTTTGGCGAACCACGCCGCCGCAGGCTGGTTGGGTGGCTGGCTCGCGGCGCAGATGGGCTCGCAGGTACTGCGCTGGGTGATTGGCGCTTCGTTCCTGGCGATGGCCTTGTGGATGATGATTCCGGATCGGCTGGACGACGAAGCGGCGGGCGGTGGGGGTCAGCGGCTGGGCATCTTCGGCACCACCGTGGTCGCCTTCTTTCTGGCCGAGATGGGTGACAAGACCCAAATCGCCACGGTGGCGCTGGCGGCGCGCTACCCTGACCTGCTGGCGGTGGTGGCTGGCACGACGCTGGGCATGCTGATCGCCAATGTGCCAGCGGTATTGCTCGGTAACCGCATCGCCGGCAAGCTGTCGATGACCTTGGTGCATGGGTTTGCGGCACTGATTTTTGCGCTGCTCGGCCTGTTGACACTGTTCAACGTCGGCAAGCTGCTGTAGACGTTGTTGCCCCCTGGCCTCAGGGTCTGACCGCCGGCGTCTCCACGGGCATGTTCTTGGCCCGAAGCGCCAGATAGGCTTCAAGCGCCAGCCATTCGGGTGCATCGCTTGCAAAAGGCTCGGCTCGCGCGCCGACCAGGCAGCCGCGCAAGCGTCGCTGCAGGCTGCCCAAGCCCTGCCATTCCAGCCGATAAGCTGGGTAACCTGTGGCGTGTCCTTGTGGGATCGCCGCGCCGCCGAGTCGCTGGCCTGCCCGCTGGTCATGGCAGTGCTGACAGGCCAGGTTGAGTTGTCCCAGTCGCTGCGCCCACAGTGTTTTGCCTTGGGCGCGCAGCGGTGTCAGTTTGGCGTCCTCCGGTGGCGCCAGCGGCATCCCACGCGATTGGCGGCCGAGATAGGCGCCCAGCGCCAGCAGGTCCGCGTGCTCGTTGGGCCAGGTCGATGCCTGTTGGTGACGCTGGCGGCAGTGGTTGATGCGACCCCCCAGGTTGACCGGTTGCCCGCTGCTCATGTCCCAGGAAGGGTAACGGGCAGCGACCCCAGCCATCGTCAGCCGGGCGTCGCCGTGACAGTCCGCACAAGACTTGGCCGCAGTGCCAGCAGGCGTGCGCCAAAGTGCCGCGCCGTCTTCTACCCAGAGCATGGCCGGGTTCTGGCTGTCGTCGCGCTGCAGCGTTTGCAGTGCCGGGCTCATGAAGTCCAGTCCCGAGCGCCGCGGTTCTGCGGTCTCAGTCGCAGGGGCTGCCAGCATCGGGACCAACCCGGGCCATAACAACAGTGCTGCCCACCAGGGCTTGGCGCTCATGTCGGTCTGATCGTCCGGGTCTCGCGGTGCGAGAAGCTGTTGTCGCCCAGCCACTCGAAGGCCAGCGTGCCCGGCATGTCGGCTCGCACCCAGAAAGAAAGGTAGGGGTTGGCAGCGATCGCCGGGTGCAGGTCCACGCTGCAGACCAAGGCCTCACCGAGCTTGCACTCGAAGCGGGTCACCAGACTTCTCGGCACCACGTTACCGAAGCCGTCGGGCCGCAGGCCGTTCTCCATCGGGTGGCCGAGCGTGACGCGGACTTCAAAGGGCTGCCCCTTGAGCACGGTCTCGGGCAGGTGGATCAAGCTGCGCGTGCGTTCGGCCATGAGGGGTCAGCCTTCGATGCAGGCGGCCAGCGTGACGATCACCTCGACCCGGTGCGACCACTGGCTGCCGTCGGCCAACCTGGCCAATGCGACCAACTGCTGCGAGGTGGCCAGCCGGATGCGGGTCGAGATCTCAGCCCGGCCACTGCTGGGGCCAAAGCTCGCGCGCAACACATCCCGCTGTGGGTTGTGCTCGTTGAACACGATGATTTCCTCGACCCGGTCGGTCGCGCTCATCGGGCTGTCCACCCGCACCGTGATCGGCACCGCGTTACCGTTTTCGACCAACTCGGCGATCTGCAGCCTGACCTTCCCTTCGCGAACCGGCTGCCCGCCGGCCCAGCGGTCGACCATTTGCTGCAGCGACAGCGCAGCCGACACCGCCCCTGCGGGACGGGTCTGCAGGCACAGCATGGCGGCAGCCGCCAAGAGCGGACGCCGCCCGAAGCGTGGCAAGGCGCTCATTTCAAGCTGACCAGGTAGGCCACCAAGTCGTCGATCTGGTCCCGCGCAAGCAGCGGTCGACCTTGTTGCGCCGCGGCGACGCGCTGCAGTTTGTCGGAGCGGCTGTAGGACGGCATCACGGTCTCGGGGTTGAAGCGTTCGGGCTCGATCAGTCGCTGCCTCATGGCCTCAGGACTCAGTCGAGCACCCACGCCGTCGAGTGCAGGACCTATCGTGCCCTGCAGCGCGGCGGGCTGTCCGGGCAGCGCATGGCACAGCACGCACAGGCCTTGGCTACGGCTGGCCGCGAGCGCCGCGCCGCGCATGACATCGCCTTGGGCCTGGGCGATGCCAGCCCAGCCCAGCAGCAAGGCGGTGCAAAGCGCGAGGTTCACGCGCGCTTGAGGCTCTGGCTCTTGATCGGCAACGTGCGGATGCGCTGGCCCGTGGCGGCGAAGATCGCGTTGAGCACCGCCGGCGCAGCGACCGCAATCGTCGGCTCGCCGACACCACCCCAAAAACCGCCCGAGGGCATCACGATGGTCTCGACTTTGGGCATTTCGGCCAAGCGTAGGGCAGGGTAGTCGTGGAAGTTGCTCTGCTGGATTCGACCGTTTTCGACCGTGCATTCGCCGTACAGCGCTGCCGACAGACCATAGACGAATGAGCCTTCGACTTGGGCCGCGATTTGCTGTGGGTTGACCGCATGTCCGCTGTCGGTGGCAGCGACGATGCGGTGCACGGTCAGTTCTCCGTCGGCGTTGACCGAAACTTCGGCGCAGGCCGCGACATAGCTGCCGAAGCCCATGATCTGGGCCAGGCCACGATGAACGGTCTGGCCATTGACTGGCGCAGCGGGCTGACCCCAGTTTGCGCGTTTGGCGACAGCTTCCAGCACCGCCAGGTGTTTCGGGCTGCTGGCCAGCAACTGTCGGCGCAATGCCAGCGGGTCTTGCTGGGTCGCGTGGGCGATCTCGTCGATGAAGCACTCGAGGTAGATCGCATTCTGGTTGAGGTTGACGCCGCGCCAGAAACCGGGCCGTATTGGCGGGTTACGCATCGCGTGGTCGACCAGCAGGTTCGGGATCGCGTAGCCCAGCGAGCCTTCAGCCCCGTCCAGGTTCAGGCCCTGGAAGACGACCGGGTCTTTGCCGTTTTGCATGTTTTGCGGAAACAAGCCCGCCAGGATTGACTGGCCCGAGATCCGCATGTGCAGCGCTGTCAGCCGGCCTTTGTCGTCGAGCCCGGCCTTGAGCTTGCACTGCGTGACCGGGTGGTAGAAACCGTGTTGCATGTCTTCTTCGCGAGACCAAATCAGCTTGACCGGCGTGCCGGGCAGCGCTTTGGCGATCTCCACCGCTTGGCGCACCCAGTCGGTGGCGCCGCGCCGGCCGAAGCCGCCGCCCAGGTGGATCTTGTAGACCTCGCATTGCGTGATCGGCAGACCCGAGGCTTCGGCTGTGGCGGCGAGCGCAGCCTCGCCGTTCTGCGTCGGCGTCCAAACCTCGCAGCGCTCGGGCACCCCGGCTGCTGACAGCGTGATCTTGGCGGTTGCGTTCATCACCTCCATCGGCGCGTGGTTCTGGTAGGGGTAGGCATAGACCGCTTCAATCGTCCGCGTCGCAGCGGCCAGCGCCTCGCGGGCCTTGCCAGCCTGTGTGCCGACGATGGCTTCGGGCGCATCCAGCCCGGCTTTCAGCGTCGCGGCGATGTCAGCACTGCTGAGCTTCGCGTTCGGGCCTTCGTCCCACTCGATTTCGAGCGCAGCCAGCGCGCTTTGGGCGCGCCACCAGGTGTCGGCGACGACCGCGACCGCACTGTCGCCCACGGCCATCACTTTCTTGACGCCGGGGCGCTTGGCGATGGCCGTGGCGTCGAAGCGCTTGACCTTGCCGCCGACCACTGGGCAGTCTCGGATTGCCGCATTGAGCAGGCCGGGCAGCTGGAGGTCCATGCCGTAGACCTGGGCGCCGTTGGTCTTGTCCACGGTATCGAGCCGGGGCAGCGGTTTGCCGGCGACGGTCCATTCCTTGGGGTCCTTCAGCGTCACCTCGGTGGGCACTTTGAGCTGCGCGGCTGCGGCGGCGACCTTGCCGTAGCTGGTCTGCTTGCCGCTGGGACCATGCGTGATCATGCTGGCGGCAGCTTTGCATTCAGCGGCCGGCACGCCCCAGGCGGCGGCGGCGGCCTGTACCAGCATCATCCTGGCTGCGGCGCCGCCTTTGCGCACATAGTCGTGCGACTCGCGGATACCGCGGCTGCCGCCGGTGGAGAAATTGCCCCAGACGCGCTTGCGAGCCAGGTTCTGTCCGGGCGTCGGGTATTCGGTCGTGACCTTGGCCCAGTCGCACTGCAGCTCTTCGGCGACCAATTGGGCCAGCCCGGTCAGTGTGCCCTGGCCCATCTCGCTGCGGGCGATGCGAATCACCACCTGGTCGTCGGGCTGTATCAGGACCCAGCAGTTGACCTCCGGGTTGGCGCCCACCTGTGCCTTGGCCGGCGGCATGTGAAAACTCAGCATCAGCCCACCGGCGGTGCTGGTGGCGATGAAATTGCGGCGTGTGAGGGAGGTCTTGAACATCGCGGGCTCCTCAGACTTTGGTCGCAGCCAGCTGGATCGCCGCCTGCACGCGGTTGTAGGTACCGCAGCGGCAGATGTTGGTCATCGCCTCGCGGATATCGGCCTCGCTGGGTTTGGGTTTGGCTTTAAGCAGCGCAGCCGCCGCCATCAGCATGCCGGACTGGCAGAAACCGCATTGCGGCACGTCGAGCTGCACCCAGGCTTTTTGCAGCGCCTGGCCGCCGTGGGCCGACAGGCCCTCGATGGTGACGATTTTCTCGTCCGGGCCGACGGTCGATGCCGGGCGCACGCAGGAGCGGGTGGCCACGCCGTCGATGTGGACGGTGCAGGCGCCGCACTGCGCGATGCCGCAGCCATACTTGGTGCCGGTCAGGCCGAGTTGTTCACGCAACACCCACAGCAACGGGGTGTCGGCGTCGGCATCGTGGCTACGGGCTTGGCCATTGACATGGAGAGTGGGCATCTGAGGCTCCTGAATTTCAGCCCGCGCATCATGCTTGAACTTGCGCCGGCCGTCAGCACCAGCGCCGGATGCCTGAGCCTGGTCAGGGGTTGCCTGCTGGGCATCGCGGGCCTGGCGGCTGCGCTGGTCGCACCCGCCTGCCTGGAGAATGGCGGCATGAACGAGCCCCAAACCATCGCGGTCATCGACTTCGAGACCACCGGTATGAGCCCGTCCGTGGGCGCGCGCGCGACCGAGATCGCTGCAGTGCTGGTGCGTGACGGCCGAGTCGTCGACCGTTACGCCAGCCTGATGCGCAGCGGCCAGCGGGTACCGGCTTTCATCGAGCAGCTCACAGGTATCAGCAACCGGATGCTGGCCGCCGCGCCGCCGTCTGCCCAGGTGATGCGTGAGGTCAGTGCCTTCACCCAGGGCTGCGGGGTGGTGGCGCACAACGCGAGCTTCGATCGCGCGTTCTGGCAGCACGAGCGCGCGCTGGCGGGGGTGGCGGACTTGTCGGGCCAACCGGCCGAATTTGGCTGTACGCTGCTGTTGTCGCGTCGGCTCTATCCCGAGTCGGCCAACCACAAGTTGGGCACGCTGGTCGCATTTCACGGCATTCAGACCCACGGGCGTGCCCACCGCGCGCTGGCCGACGCCGAGGTCACGGCCGAACTGTGGTTGCGCATCACCCGCGATGTGCAGCGCCGTTACGCTGCCGGCGCCCCGTTCAGCCTGCTGTGCGCGCTGCAGCGCGCGCCCAAGACCGGGCTGGCGGCTTGCGCTGCGCGTTACCTGGCGAAGGGTGCGGCGAGCGGACGCGATCAGCACCCGCCGGCTTGATATTTGTTAACTTTGTGCGGCCACCGGAGCGCTCCACCGGTCTGTTCATGGAACTGAGTGACCCTCGATCGACTCATACCTCGCTTCACCCCTGGGCTGAGGCCTCGTTTTTCTGGAGACAATTGCTGTGAAACAACTGCTGCTTGCGATTTCGATGACTGTTGCTGCGCTCAGCCTGAGTGTGGCGCCCACCGATGCCGACGCCAAGCGCCTGGGCGCGGACAAGCCTGCGGGGATGCAGCGTGCCGCGCCGAACAAGCCTGCCCCGCCTGCGGCTGCCCCGGCTCAGGCCGCAGCCCCTGCTGCACCCGCAGCACCGGCAGCCCCTGCCGCACCCCCGCCCAAGCGTTCTTGGATGGGCCCGTTGGCCGGTTTGGCCGCAGGCATCGGCATTGCTGCGCTGTTCAGCCATTTCGGCATGGGCGCAGGCATGGGTGAAGCCATGGGCAGCATCCTGATGATGTTGCTGGTGGCCGGTGTCGCTTTCTTTGTGATCCGTTTCGTCATGAGCCGTATGGGTGGTTCGCGCGGCGGGCCCCAGCTCGCAGGGGCAGGTGCGCCCGCTCCTGCCAACTGGCAGCCGACGCCCATGCCGGAACCGGTGGCGATGCCCCGCACCGCGCTCGAGACCGCGCCACAGGCGCCGAGCTATGCGCCCGTTGGCACCGTGCCGAGCCCGCTGGTGTTGCCGGGCGGCATGGCGACGGCCGATTTCGAACGTCTGGCCAAGATGGTCTTTGTCCGGATGCAGGCGGCCAACGATGCGGCAAATCTCGACGACCTGCGCAAGTTCACCACGCCCGAGTTGTTCGCCTCGCTGCGCAATGACCTGCAAGAGCGCGGCGGCGCCAAGCAGTACACCGAAGTGGTGCAAATCGACGCCCAGGTGATCGAGGCGGTGGTCGAGAACGGCAACGACATCGTCACGGTGCGCTTCCACGGTTTGATCCGCGAGGCGGCCGAGGCGGGCATTGAACCCTTCAATGAGCACTGGCATCTGGTGCGTCCGGCCGATGGCAAGACCGAGTGGGCGATTGCCGGTATCACACCGGTGCATTGAGCTTCGTCTGAGGACGTGACAGCGGCGGCTTTGGCCGCCGTTTTTGCGTCTGGGCGGGTCGGCGGCTGGCTACACTCGCGGCTTCGCTCATAGGGCCGTAAAAGGGCCGGACGTCGCCGTGAACAGCCACCTGCACCAGATCTCTCCTCGTCGCGCTGATCGGCGCCCGCCCACCGGAAGGCGGTGGCGCCAGCTGATGCTGGCAGGTCTGTTGACCGCGGCCGCGCTTGGTTCGCTCGCCCAAACCGCCCAAACCGCCCAAACTACCCAGACCGCTGCCAGTGTGCCTGCTGGCGCGGCTTCAGCACCGAGCCTGAGCCCCGAAGTCGGTAAACCGCTGCAGGCAGCGCAGGAGGCGCTCAAGGCCGGCAAATTCAAGGACGCTTTGAGCCGGGTGGCTGAGGCCGAAGCGATGCCGTCGCTGTCGCCTTATGAGCGGTACATCATCTTGCGGCTCAAGGCGCCGGCGTCCTTCGGTGCTGGTGACTTGAACACCGCGGTCGTCCTGTTCGAATCCATCATCGAATCGCCGTTGCTACCGGCGGCCGAGCGGCTGTCGATCGCCGAGACCACGGTCAAGCTGCTGCTTCAGCAAAAGGAATATGCGCGAGCGGCGAGCCGGATGAAAGCCTACTTGGCCGATGGCGGGAGCAGCGCTGAGATGCGCAGGCTTTATCCGCAGGTGCTCAGCGTGCTGGGTGACCATGCCGGGGTGTTGCGTGAGCTCGCGCCGCAGCTGGCTGCTGATGAGGCCGCCAAACGCGTTAGCCCTGAGGCGGTGCTGCGCTTGCTGGCCGCCAGTCAGAGCGCTTTGAAGGACATGCCGGCCTACATCGGCACCTTGGAAAAGTTGGCGGCGATCACCGGCAAACCGGAGTACTGGACCGAGCTGATCTCGCGGCTGGCGCGACGCGATGGGTTTGCCCAGGAGCGGCTTCAACTCGATGTTTACCGGTTGCGCAGAGCCACCGGTGCTGTATTGGCGGCGGACGAACTCGGCGACATGGCTTACCGGGCGCAACAGGCCGGCTTGCCGGCCGAGGCCCAGAGCCTGCTCGACGAGGGCTTCGCGAGCGGACTGCTGGGCAAGGACAGCAACGCGGCGGCCGACCGCAAGCTGCTGGAGACGGCCACCAAGGCTGCCGCACAAGACCGCGCCGGTCTGACCGAGGGCGAGGCGGCGGCGCTCAAGGCCAAGGACGGCAATGCCGCCATCGGACTCGGTTTGGCGCTTTCAGCGACTGGCGCGAACGACCGTGCGCTCTCGCTGATGAGCCAGGGCTTGGCCAAGGGAGGCTTGCGCCGGGCCGACGACGCACAGCTTCACCTGGGCGTCGCCCAGTGGCGTGCCGGCAAGCTCGAAGATGCCAAACGCAGTTTTGCCGCGGTGCAGGGCACCGACGGCGCCGCTGATCTGGCGCGGCTGTGGCAGCTTCACCTGGGCCGCCAGCCTGCGCCGTGAGTTAGTTTGGGGCTCGATTGGGGTTCAGTTCAGACCGCAGGGCGGCGACCGAACATGCCCCAGCCTTCCATCGTCAGCACGGGTTGGTGCTGCTGGTTGAGCACCTCCCACCGTGATCTCACCAGGCCCACGCCGGGCCGGCTGTTCATGACCCGGGCTTCAAGCACGGTCAAACGCATGTTCAGCGTGTCACCAGGGTAGACCGGCTTCAGCCACTTCAGGTTGTCGATGCCTGGGCTGCCCAGGCTCGCCGAATCGAGCAGGTAGTCGTCGCACATCATGCGCATCGCCATCGCGCAGGTATGCCAGCCGCTGGCAGACAGGCGGCCGAACAGCGAGCCGGCAGCGGCCTCGTCGTCGAGGTGGAAGGGTTGCGGGTCGAACTGACCCGCGAACGCCAGCACGGCCTCGCGTCCGACGGCCATCTGGCCGAACTCGCGCACTGTGCCGGGGCCGAAGTCTTCCCAGTAGTGCTTGATCAGGCGAGTGGGGCGGGCGTCGGTCATCGGCTTGGGTGAGGCGTGGCGGAGCGGATCAGCATAGCGGCGCGGTGGCCATCGGCCCTGTCATGCCGGTGACCCCGGGTCGCGGGCAGAATCGGAGCAACTTCCACGACAGGACACCACCATGGGCGCGTTGATTTTGGGTTTGCTGCTGTTTCTGGGCATGCATTCGGCGCGCATCCTGGCCGAGGACTGGCGCAACCAGCTGATCGCAGCGCGTGGACCGATGGTCTGGAAAGCGCTGTACGCGGCGGTCTCGGGGGTCGGTTTCGTGCTGATCGTCTGGGGCTATGGTCAGGCCCGTTTGGCGCCGCAGGTGCTGTGGCCCAGTCCGTTGTGGACGCGGCACCTTGCGGGCCTGCTGATGCTGGTGGCCATCGTGCTGCTGGTGGCAGCCTATGTGCCGCGCAACATTTTCAAGGCCAGGCTGCACCATCCGATGGTGCTGTCGGTCAAGGTCTGGGCGTTGGCGCATCTGCTGGCCAACAACACGCTGGCCGATGGGCTGCTCTTTGGCAGTTTTCTGGTCTGGGCGGTGTTGGACTTTCGTGCCGCGCGTCAGCGCGACCGGGCCGGCGCGCAGCACTACCCGGCCGGCCAAGCGGTGGCCACTGTTTTGACGCTGCTGTTGGGCACAGCAGTCTGGGCGCTGCTGGCCTTCTGGGGCCACCAACAGCTGTTTGGCGTGCGGCCTTTCGGTGGCGGCTGATCTTCGCTGGACGTGTGGCTCAGCCTGGGCTGCCAGCCTGCAAGTAGCCGCGCAATCGGTAGGTCTCGAGCAAAGCGCGCGTGTCGTCTGGCAGCGCAGCGCTGCGGCGTGTTTCGCGGTCGATCACGACCATCACCGTGTCATAGACCGCATGACACACGTCGCCGTCGAACAGCGCGCCACGCACGGTGATCGAGCGATCGCCCAGACGGGTGACGCCGCAACCGGTTTGCCAGTCGGCGGCCGGTCGACTGCGCCTGAGCCAGCGCGCGGCCACATGGCCGACGATGAAGCCGGTGGTCGAGGCCCGACGAATGTCGCCGAACACCTGTGTCAGGAACTCGACCCGCGCCTGCTCGGCGTAGCGCGCGACGCTGGCGTCACTGGTCTGGCTTCGCGCATCGCTGTCAGAGAAGCGCGAGTTCAGCGACATGCGCCAAGGCAAGTCGTTGATCGTCGGGATCGGTCCGGGCACCGGGGCTTCGGGCGCCGCGCGGTCCAAAGCCGGTAGCCCGTTTTGCTGTGCAGCGGCGGCCTGCAGCGCATCGATCACCGCTGAGGGCAGCGCCAATGGCTGTCCTTGGTCCCAGACCGCCAGGGTCGCATCGTGAAGACCGACGCAGGACCCGTTCTGAAACAGCGCCGATGCCAGCCGGAAGCTGTCGGCATCGAATCCCAGCAAGCGGGTACCGGTGGTCAGCGGCTCGGGGTATTGCCCCTCAGCCAGGAAATCCGTCGCACAAGCCAAGGTGGCGATGGCCGGCTTGGCCTGACGCCAGACACTGGTACCGAAGACGCCGCGCAGCCAGCGCTGGCAGTTCTCGCCGTGCATCGAGATCAGCGCCGCGTTGTTGAGGTGCTGCCAGAGGTCGACGTCGGTGTAGCGAGGCATCAACTCGCTCTGCAGCGTATAGGAAGACGGCTGCCGCCGCCAAGCGTCCTTTTTCATGCGCGCAGTATGCCCGGCCCCAATGGCTGCGCGCCGATCCTGCTCGCCGCGGGGTCATCACCCGCGCGTGGGCACCGCCAGTTGGCATGATGACGGCGGATTTTCTGTTCATAGCTATTGACTGTTCAGCCATTGGAGCGATCGATGAATCAACGGATCAAACAAGCTGCGGCTGGTGCCGCATTGTTCTTGGCGGCGATGCTGGCCCAAGCGCAGGTCGACAAGCCCGTGCGTTTGCTGGTCGGCTTTGCGCCAGGCGGCTCCGCCGATCTGGCTGCGAGGCTGATCGCTGAACGCATGGCCGCCGAGCTCAAGCACAACGTCGTGGTCGAAAACAAGCCGGGCGCCGGTGGCCGCATCGCGGCCACGATGCTCAAGGATGCAGCGCCTGACGGCAGCACCGTGATGCTCGCACCGATCGTCGTGCCGGTGCTCGCGCCCCTGGTTTTCAGCAAGTTGGCTTATGACCCCTTGGTCGATTTCATGCCGGTGGCGCATGTCGCCAACTTCCAGTTTGGGCTTGCTGTCAACGCCGGCCACCCGGCAAAGAACGTTCAGGAGCTGGTGGCCTGGTTCAAGGCCAATGGGGCGCAGGCCAATTTCGGCAGCCCCGCGCCGGGGAGTCTGCCGCACTTCTTTGGCGTGATGATCTCGCGTGGCGCTGGGATCGACCTTGTGCACGTGCCCTTCAACGGTGGCGGCCCGTTGATGAACGCGCTGGTCGGCAACCAGGTCAGCGCAGGCATTGACACTTTGGTCGATCAGATCGAGATGCACCGTGGCAGCAAAACCCGCATCCTGGCGACATCGGGTGCTGCTCGCAGCCCGTTGCTGCCTGACGTACCGACCTTCGCCGAAGCCGGCCTGAAGGGTGTCGAAGGCACGAGCTGGTTCGCTGTTTACGCGCCGGCAAAGACCCCTGCGGCCACGCTGCGGCAGCTCAATGCGGCCATCAACAAGGCGATCGAGGCGCCCGAGGTCAAGGAGCGCTTCGCCAAGCTCGGCCTGGAGCCCACCGGCGGCAGCGCTGCCGATCTGGTGGCCATCATGAAACGTGACACCGAACGCTGGGGCCCGGTGGTCAAGGCGTCTGGCTTCAAGGGCGACTGATCAACGGGTGACTCTCGCTGAGGGCACCCGCGAGGGATCAACGACGTGGTGATGGTTCGGAGCCGTAGCACGCCCGCCAAGCTGCCAGCTGAACATCGGCCATGGCTTGGCATAAAACGGCTGGACGGCAGCGGGTTGCGAAATGCACAACCCGGTCAAAAGCTCATGCGCAAGCCGGCCGTCAGCGCCCGGGCGCCGGCCGGTGACAGTTCGCGCGCGCTGCGCAGCGCCGTGGCGTTGTAGGCCAGCGTATTGCCCAGGTTGGCCAGCTTCAGGCTCCAGACCGCGTCGGCCTCGCCCCAGCGCCGCCGCCAGCTGGCCCAGAGGTCGACCAGCGTGGCGCCGGCGGTGGCGATGTCCTCGGCTGGTACCCGGTCCTGCTGCGCGACCGACTTCAGCGCCACCCCTGCGCGCCATGGGCCCAGCGCCGCATCGAGTCCGAGTTGCAGCCGCATCGGCGCGATGCGGGGCAGCGGCTCGCCGGTGGCGCTGTTGCTGCCGCGCACCAGGTCCAGGCCGGCGCTGGCGTCGACCTGCCAGGGGCCGTCCAGCAGCCGTTGCTTGGCCTCGATTTCGAAACCGCGCAAGGAAGCCGGCACGCCGATGAACCGGTACTCCGGCCAGGTGCGCTGCGCGCCGGCGTCGACCGCGATCTGCAGGCCGGTGGCGGCCAGCGCGATGTAGTTGGCAAAGCGGGTGGCGAACAGTGCGGCGTTCAGCTTGCTGGCACCTTGCTGCCACTGCAAGCCCAGCTCCAGGTGGCGGCTGCGTTCGAGCTGTTGGCCCGAGTCGCCTCGCTCGTACGCGCCCGTGGCCACGTGCAGTCCGTCAGCGTAGAGCTCGTAATAGGCCGGCGCACGCTCGGTGCTACCCAGCGTTGCGCTGGCTTGCCAGCCCGAGCCCAGCTTGGCCACGACGCCCAGCGACAGGCTGTGTGGATTGAAGTCGCGCTGCGTTGCGGCGCCAAAGCGGGGCGAAGCGGGCGCGGCGGTGTCGCCGTCCGACCGAACCCTGGCTTGCTCGATCCTGGCGCCTACCGACCCGCTCAACGGGCCAATCGCCAACTCCTGCAGTGTGAACAACCCGCTCGACCGGGTGTGGCTGTTCGGCACGAAGGCCTCCTCGCCGAGCGCCGAGAAATCCAATTGCTCGAGCTGAAGCCCGAGAAGGCCGCGCCAGACACCGCCCAGCGCGGGCCGCTCGGCTTGCTTGGCCTGCAGCCTCAGCTCGGCACCCTGGCTGCTGAAGGTGGTGCCGATCGCGCCGCTGGCCTCGACCTCCTGGTGCTGGTAGCGCGTCTGACTGGCCTGGAAGCGCCACTCCGCGAGGGGCCCGGCCAGGCCGCGCCGCTCGCCGGCAAGCTGGATGCGTTGACGCTGCATCCTGATCGTCACGTCGGGCTCTACCGTGACGCCGTAATCGTTGCGGTAGTCGTCCACCGCGATGCCGACAAAGCCGCGTGTGTCGGCCCAAGAGCCCCCCAGCGCTGCCGAGCGGCTGTCGCCGGCACTGTTGGCGACACGGTCGGCTTGCGGCCTGACCTGGCCATCTGAGCGCGGCGTGAATCGGGGCGTGCGCAGGTCGGCACTGCGGCGCTGGGCGGCGTCGACATGCCAGTTCAAACCGTTCTGACCACCTTCGATCAATGCCGAGCTGGCCCGTTCGTCGGCGGCGCCGCCGAGCCGCAACTCGGCCCGGCCGCCCAAGCCGCTGAGCGCATGGCGCGGGATCCGGTTGTCGATCGTATTGACAACACCACCGGTGGCGTTGCCGCCGTACAGCAACGCTGCTGGGCCACGCAGTACTTCGATGCGCTCGACGACCAATGGGTCGACCGCCACCGCATGGTCGAAGCTGAGGTTGGATGCGTCGGCCGACGCGCCACCGTTGTCGAGCAGTCGGATGCGGTCGCCATCCAGCCCGCGGATCACCGGCCGGCTCGATTGTGGTCCGAAGCCGCTGGCCGACACACCGGCCAATCCGCTGAGGGTCTCGCCCAGCGTGCCGGCGCGACGAACCGCGAGCGCGTCGCCGGTGAGCGATTCGCTGGGTTGGGCCAGCGCGCTGCCCAAGGGGTTGCCGGTGATCACGACCCGAGCGGTGCCGGCGTCGCTGTTCTGCGCCATGGCCGGGACGGTGAGCGTGGCGAGCAGCGCTGCCGTCAGCAGCGACTGGGCGCGAACGGCCACAGGATGGGGATGACCGCGCGCGGGCGCGGCAATGTCAACGGATGTCATTCGGGACTCTCGCAACAGACGGTTGGAACAGGCCGCGCACACCCGTCGGGCGTGCGCAGGACCTGCACGTTCAGGTCAGTGCAGAGGTGCCGGGGGCGCGCGCGCCAAGTAATGCGGGTTGCTGCGGGCCGCGGGTGTCTCGCGTGCGGGCAGTTGCGGCGCGCTGCCGCGCCGCGGTGTGGCCAGCCAGAGCAGCAGCGCTGGCATGACCGCGAAAGCGATCGACGCCAGCACTGCGCAGACCGCGCAGCTGCCATCGGGGGGCTGCCCGTCATCGACAGGACCGGCGTCGGCAGGACTTGCGAGGGCGGTAGCGCCTGCGGCGACCCAAGACGCCGCAGCGCTGCCGTGCGACAGCAGATGCTGCAGGCCGAGCTGCTGCGTGACCAGCAGCAGCAAGGCAAGGGCGAGGGCAAGGGCGCGGTGTTGCATCGAGGCCAGAAGCATACGCCCGTGCGACTCAGGCTTGCGCAGGCAGCGGTGCGATCAGCCCAGGTCCGTCGGCGCTGGCGCGGCCGACAGCGCGCGCCACCGGCCAGGCTTGCATCGCGCCCGCGTCCGGTTGGGCTTGCAGCAGCGGTGCCAGTGCGGTCGCATCGGTCTGGCCGCGCGCCAGCCAGTCAGCCCAGGCCTCGGGCGGCAGGATCAACGGCATCCGGTCGTGGATGGGCGCCATCAGCGGGTTGGCCTCGGTGGTGACGATGCAGCAACTCAGCAGCCAGTCGCCTTCAGGCGTTCTGCGACGGTCTGGCGCTTCTTTGGATTCCCCCACGGCGGCCGGTGGCACGCGCCAGGCTTCGAACAGACCCGCGAAGGCGAACAAGGGCCGGTCGGTCGGGCAGAGGTACCAGGGCTGCTTCGCGGGCTTGCCGTCGGCGCCAGTCACCGCTTGCCACTCGTAGAAGCCGCTGGCAGGCAGGATGCACCGCCTGCGCCGTAGCGCTTGGCGGAAGCTGGGTTTGTCGGCCAAGGACTCGCTGCGCGCATTGTTGAGCTTGGCGCCGATGCCGGTGTCGCGCGCCCAGTGCGGCACCAGGCCCCAGCGCATCAGCTCGCAGACACGCTCGACGGTGCCTTCGCCAGGCCGGGTCTCGAACACCACGGGCACGGCCGACTGCGGCGTGATGTTCCAGCGCTGGGCGAAGGGCTGGATGCGGGTCAGGCTGAAGGCGGAGACCAGCGTCTGCGGGTCGTAGGCCACAACATAGCGTCCACACATGGAATTCGGCGGTGTTTGGCGATCGTCAGGCTGTCATCCTGACACAGAGGCCTTCGGTTTGCCGGACCCACCCGAATGGGGGTGTTGCTGGCGGGGCGCTGGAGGGACGAAGAGTGCCCACCTCGTTCCACCCGCCGGGTGATGGCGCTGGCGAGGCCTGTTGCGGAAGATGGCTTCACCCCCGCCGCCTTGGCTGAACCTGGAGATTGCCATGACCGACCTGATGTCTCTGCTGCGCCGTCAGCCTGCTGAGCGGCCCCTGCCAACCATGCAGGCGATGCCGGTCGACGATCTGCTGGTCAGCGCCGAGGCGCCGATCGAATGCGGATGGTACGAATCGAGCAGGGAGCTGCGGCACGGCCTGTCGGTCAGAGAGCTGCTCGCTGACGATCTGGCGGCGCTGTGGTTTCCTGGTTTGGGCAACGGCCGTGCGGTCCCGGTGCGGCTCCAATGACGCGCTCAGCGTGGCGCGGCCTTATATCGTTCAACCAAGCTGGCCTCGAGCCGGTAGCCTGTACTGCCCATCGCCGAGTTGCCGCGAACGGTCTTGATCGTGCCGCTGACCCAGATGGTGTCCATGCTGCGCAGCCCGGCCACGGGTTTGGCCGGGACCACCAGCACGATCTGGTTGGCCGGTGGTGGCGGGGTGTGGATGCAGGCGCCGAAGTAAGGCACCAACAGGAACTCGGTGTGGCCGGCCGCGCTTTCTTCCAGCGGCACGAGGTAGCCGGGCAGCTTGACGCGGGTGCCGTCCAGCGTGGGCTCGGTCGGCGCGTTGTCCCAGAGTTCGCGCATCTGGTTCATCAGCGCTTGCGTCTTGGGGTCGCCGTCCATCAGCGCACCGGGGTTGGAGATGCCTTTGTCGCGCAAGCCTTTCATCGGGTCCCAGCCCTTGGGCACCAGGTCGTCCCAGCGCAGCTCGGTGAAGCCGCCCGGTCCGGCCTTGGGCAGCGGCTGGGCGATGCTCGGCGCGGCAGCAACGCCCACCAGCGCTGCGCCAATTTGTTGTAGCCAGCGCCGGCGTGTCGATTCATCGGTAGCGGCAGCCATGATGTGGGGAGCGTAGAGCTTGAGGCTTGGCATGGTTCAGATCCGGGGTGACAGGCCGTCGGCCAGCGAGAGTTGGTAAGCGCGCCAGCCCGGCACCAGACTGGCGACAAAGCCGCCGACCAGCAGCGCAGCCAACCACAGCCATTCTGCGCTGCCGGGCGCTTGCAGCCTCAGACCGATGCCGAACTGCGATTGCACCCAGGGCGCCAGCGCGGCCACCGCGACCATGCAGCCCAGCACGCCCAGCAGCACGCCCAGCGCGGTGACCAGGCCACCTTCGAGCGCGAGCAGCAGCAGCAACTGACGTGGTCCGGCGCCCAGCGCACGCAGGATGGCCAGCTCGCGGCGGCGCTCGTTCAGTCCGGCGGCGATCACCGCGACCAGCGCGACGAGGCTGACCACAGCGACCAGCGCGCTCATGGCCTGCAGCCCGCGTTCGCCGACGCCAACCAGCTCCCACAGCGCGTCGAGTGCGACGCCCGGCAGGATCGCCATCAGCGGCTCGTCCTGGAAGGCGGCGATGTCGCGTTGCACCGCGAACACGGCCGCGCGCGTTTTTAGGCCGATCAGCGCAGCGGTGACGCTGCGTGGCCGGAGGTCAGCCGCCGCGGCAGCGGTGGCGCTGACGGCTTGACCCGGCAAGGGCGCGCCGGCGGCCCAGTCGAGATGGATCGCCTCCACCGCCTGCAGGCTGATGTGCAGGGTCCGGTCTACCGCAGTGCCGGTCGGCGCCAGGATGCCGACCACCGTGAAGGGTTTGTCGGCGTGGTCGTTGGCCTCCATCGCGCCGTCGCCGTGGGCCAGCACGACTTGTTGGCCGATCCGGTAGCCCAGCGCTCGTGCCACTTCGGCGCCGATCACGGTCTCGAACAGCGCTTCGAAGCGCCGGCCCTGGGCCAGCGCCAGCGGTTGGCGTTCGCCGTAGCGGAAGTGCTGAAAATAGTCGACGCTGGTCCCCAGCACCACCATGCTTCGGTGGCTGTCGCCCAGCGACAGCGGCAGCACCCAGGCCACCGCCCGGTGCTTGGCCAGTGCTTCGACGCTGGCGTAGCGGATGTTGCGGGTGGCGCTGCCGATCCGAAACACCGAGTTGAGCAACAGTTCGACTTGTCCGGCGCGGGCGCCGACGATCAAGTCGGTGCCCGAGACCGCTTGCGAGAAGTTCTGCCGCACGTCCTGGCGCAGCCGCTCGATTCCCATCAACAACAGTGTGGACAGCGCGATCGACAGCAGCACCAGCCCGAGCACGAAGCGGCGGTTCCAGGCGCTGCGCGCGGCCAGACCGAGCAACGCGGTCATCGCGACACCTCAGCGTTGGGGTGCTTCGGGGCCGCGCGGTTCAGGCTTGGCAGGTCGATCACCCGGTCGAAGCGCGCAGCCAGTCGCAGGTCGTGGCTGACGAACAGCAGCGCGCTGCGCTCGGCGGCGCAGCGGTCGAGCAGCAGCGCCATGAAGGCTTCGCGCAGATCTTCGTCCAGTGCCGAGGTCGGCTCGTCGGCGACCACCAGCTCGGGCGCGCCGATCAGCGCGCGTGCCGCGGCCACCCGCTGCTGTTGGCCTACCGACAGCGTGCCAGCGGGCTGCCGCCACAGACTCGCGGGCAGCCCGCTGCGCTCCAGCAGCATTTCGGCACTGTCAGCCCCACTGGCTGCCGCGCGCGTCGCGCGTCGGCGCGAGAAGCGCAGCGGCAGCCGCACGTTGTCGAGCACCGACAGATAAGGCAGCAGGTTGAATTGCTGGAAGATGTAGCCCAGGTGGTCGGCGCGCCATCGGTCACGCCCGCCGCTACGCAGCCCGGCCCAGTCTTGGCCGAGCAGCCGAACCTGGCCGGCCTGCGGCAGCAGCACACCCGCCGCCAGCGACAACAGCGTGCTTTTGCCGCAGCCGCTGGGTCCCCGCAGAAAGACCTTGTCGCCGGGCGCCAGCCGCAGTGAGTCCAGCGCCAGCGTGTCGGCGCTCGCGCCGGGCCAGCGGTAGCGCAGGGCTTGCAGGTCAAGCACGGTCAGGGTCTCGGCGGTCATCGGTTGGGTTCCAAGTCAGCGCGGCAGCATAGCGCTGACGGCTCGCCTGGGTCGCTGCGCCGCATCCGCAAAGCCCTCAGTTCAGCGGCGCGCCCGCATCGAACCAGCGTTTGAGCAGCTTGCGCTCTTCGTCGGTGATCTGGGTTGCGTTGTTCATCGGCATCAGCTTGAGCACCGAAGCCTGTTGGTAGATCGCCTGCGCGTGCTGCTTGACCAGGTCCGGGCTGTGCAAGGCGACGCCCTTGTTCTGCAGTTGCGCGTTGTGGCAAGCCACACAGCGTTGGTCGATCACCGCCTGGACTGCTGCAAAGCTGACCGGCCCGGTCGTGGCCTGTCGGGGCTCGCCCTTGGCGGGTGGGGCCAGCCAGATCGCTAGGCCGAGCAGTACCGCGACGCCGGCAGCGGCTTGCTCCCAAGGCACTCGGCGTCCCTGCGCCAGAGCCTTGTGGCGCGCGACGAAGCTGTGCCGGATCAACGCGCCGGCCAGCATCAGCAGCACCAGCACGATCCAGTTGTGCGGGCTGGTGCTCAGCCAGCCATAGTGGTTCGACAGCATCGCGACCAGCACCGGCAGCGTGAAATAGGTGTTGTGCACGCTGCGCTGCTTGGCGCGCCAGCCATGGATCGCTTCCACCGGTTGGCCCGCTTTGAGCTGGTCCACCACTTTGCGCTGGCCTGGGATGATCCAAAAGAACACGTTGGCGCTCATCGTCGTGGCGAGCATAGCGCCCACCAGCAAGAAGGCGGCGCGCCCGGCAAACAGTTGGCAGGCCAGCCAGGAAGCGAAGACGACGAAAGCCAACACCGTGGCGCCGACGATCAGGTCGCCGTTTTTCTTCTGGCCGAAGCCGCGGCACAGCGCGTCATAAGCCAACCAGCACAAGGCCAGAAAACCCAGCGACGTGGCGATGGCCGCTGCTGGCGACCAGTCGTGCACGCTCTTGTCGATCAAGAAGGTGCCGGCGTTGAACAGGTACATCACGGTGAACAAAGCGAACCCGGTCAACCAGGTTGAGTAGCTCTCCCAGTAAAACCAGTGCAGTTGATCGGGCAGTTTTTTCGGCGCGACCAGGTACTTTTGAGGGTGATAGAAACCGCCGCCGTGCACGGCCCAGAGCTCACCGCCAACGCCTTTGTCCTGGAGCACTGGGTCGTCTGGCGGCGTCAGGCTGTTGTCGAGGAATACAAAATAGAACGACGAGCCGATCCATGCGATAGCGACGATGACATGGGCCCAGCGCAGCAGCAGGTTTGCCCAGTCAAGCAGGTAAGCGTCCAAGACAGGATCTCCAAAGGGTCGAGAACGGCGCAGCGCGCCTCGCTCTCACCACAGCGGGCTCTGTGAGAAGCAGATGTCGCGAACCCAAAGTCAAGCGGCTGGCGCTGACCACGGGGCTCCGCGGCGACATGGACAAGGTGTAGTCAGCGATTATCTGTGCGCGCCTCGGACCGCTGAACGGCTACGAACCCCGGTAGGTCGAATAAGCCCAGGGCGACACCAGCAGCGGCACGTGGTAGCGCGCACTGGCGTCGGCGATGCCGAAATCGACCTGGACTTGGTTCAGGAACGCGGGTTCCGGCAGCTGCACGCCGCGCGCCCGGAAATACGGGGCGACCGAGAAGATCAGCCGGTAATGACCGACCGACAGCGACTGCGCGTCGAGCAACGCACCGCCTTCGTTTCGGCCGTCGGCATTGAGCGTGAAGGCTTTCAGGGTCACGGCCAGGTCGCCTTGCAAGCGCTGCAGCGTGACCGCCATGCCCGCCGCAGGGCAACCGTTCATCGTGTCGAGTACATGCGTGCTCAGGTGTCCCATGGGTTTCCTTGGTGTCTTGTTGACAGGCAACGAGGCTTGCGTCGCAGTGGATGGCCGCGCGCACAGTTTGGCTGGCGAGATGGCTTAAAGTGTATACACTATTGTGTCCAATCTGCGGTAAATCCTATACATGGTCAGAGCCCGAATGCCGCTCGAGATAGCGCCTGTCGCGGCCAAGCCTGTGCTTGCGGGCGCCACCGAGCGGATCGTCGGGTCGATCACCGCCGCGATCGTCGAGCGCCGGTTGATGCCCGGCACCAAGCTGTCCGAGCAAAAGATCGCTGACATTTTTGAGGTCTCACGCACACTGGTGCGCCAGGCGCTGCATCAGCTCAGCCGCGATCGACTGGTCACACTTGAGCCTGCGCGCGGTGCCAGCGTCGCGGTGCCCAGCGTCGACGAGGCCAGGCAGGTCTTCCAGGTGCGGGCAATGTTGGAAGGCGCGCTGGCGCGGCAGTTGTGCGCGCGCATCACCGATGCGCAGATCGCTGAGTTGCGCGCCCATCTGCGTGATGAGGTCGTGGCCTTGTCACGCACCGACGTGCCCGGCCGAACCAGACTGCTGGCTGACTTTCATGTGGTGCTCGCGCGCATGCTGGGCAACGAAGTGCTGGCCCAGTTGCTGTCCGACCTGCTGAGCCGTTCGTCGTTGATTGCGCTGATGTACCAGTCCTCGCATTCGGCGGCTCAATCGCAGCAAGAGCATGGTTTGATCGTCGACGCGTTGGAAAAGCGCGACGCACGCGCAGCCGCCAGGTTGATGGCGCACCATATTCTCGCGGTCGAGCACAACCTGCGGCTCGATCCGCACAGCACCGACCTCTTTGCCGCATTGCGTCCCCAAGGCTGAACCACCATGACCCACCACACCGAACCCCCTGCAAACTACCCCCGCGACCTGCGCGGCCATGGCCGGCACCCGCCGATGGCGAATTGGCCCGGCAATGCACGCGTGGCGCTGCAATTCGTGCTCAATTACGAGGAAGGCGGCGAGAATTCGGTGCTGCACGGCGATGCCGGCAGCGAGCAGTTTCTGTCCGAGATGTTCAGCCCGCCGGCTTTCCCGGCCCGGCACCTGAGCATGGAGAGCATTTACGAATACGGCTCACGCGTCGGCGTTTGGCGAATCCTGCGTGAGTTCGAGCGCCGCTCGCTGCCGCTGACGGTGTTTGGCATCGGCATGGCGCTGGAGCGCTGCCCCGACGTCACCGCTGCGTTCCAGCAGTTGGGCCACGAGATTGCTTGCCACGGCTGGCGCTGGATCAGCTACCAGGGCCTGGACGAAGCTACTGAGCGCGAACACATGGCGATCGCGATGGCGCGCATCCAGTCCTTGACCGGTGAGCGGCCGCTGGGCTGGTACACCGGTCGCGACAGCCCGAACACCCGACGCCTGGTGGCCGATTTCGGCGGGTTCGAGTACGACAGCGACCACTACGGCGACGACCTGCCGTTCTGGCTGCAGGTGCGAAAGACCAGTGGTGAGCTGGCGCCACATCTGGTCGTGCCTTACACGCTGGACGTCAACGACATGCGTTTCGCACTGCCTCAGGGTTACTCGCACGGCGATGAGTTCTTCCAGTACCTGCGCGATGCCTTCGATGTTCATTACGCCGAGGGCGACGAGCGGCCGTCGATGATGAGCATTGGCATGCACTGCCGGTTGCTGGGTCGCCCGGGCCGGATGCGCGCATTGCAGCGCTTTCTCGACCATGTGCAGTCGCACGACCGCGTCTGGGTGTCGCGACGCGTCGACATCGCTCGCCACTGGAAGGCCATGCACCCGTTTGATCCCGCCACCGCTTTTGTCTGGGAGTGACCCCTTGCTGACCCTTGAGCAAATCAACGCCGCCACGGCCGATGAGTTCGTCGCGCTGTTGGACGGTAGTTATGAGCATTCCCCTTGGATCGCGCAGCGCGCAGCGTCGCAGCGTCCTTTTGCCAGCTTGGCGCAGCTCAAGCTGGCGCTGGCGACCGTGGTGCGCGACGCTGGCCGTGATGCGCAGTTGGCGCTGATCCGTGCCCACCCCGAGCTGGCGGGCAAGGCCATGGTCAGCAAAACCTTGACGGCCGAGTCGACCGATGAACAGGGCAAGGCCGGCCTGGCCGACTGCACGCCAGCGGAGTTCGATTGCATCCAGCAGCTCAACACGGATTACAACGCCAAGTTCGGTTTTCCCTTCATCCTGGCGGTGCGCGGGCCCAGGGGCTCGGGCCTGAACAAGTCCGAGCTCATCGCGACCTTTGCGCGTCGACTCGGCAACCATCCAGACTTTGAGTTGGCGGAATGCCTGCGCAACATCCACCGGATCGCTGAGATCCGCCTCCACGACAAGTTCGGCAGCGCTCCGGATCTGGGCAACCTGGTCTGGGACTGGGCTGAACAACTGGCGCGTCACAGCGACCCGGGCTATGCCGAACGCGGCGAGTTGACCGTCACCTATCTGAGTGATGCCCACCGCGCCTGCGCGCGGCAACTGGCGCAGTGGATGAGCGCCGAATGCGGTTTTGATGAAGTGAGTATCGATGCGGTCGGCAATGTCGTGGGGGTCTACCACGGCAGCGATCTGCAGGGCAAAAGGCTGCTGACCGGCAGCCATTACGACACGGTGCGTAACGGCGGCAAGTACGACGGTCGGCTGGGCATCTTGGTGCCGATGGCCTGCGTTCGCGCGCTGCACCGCCAGCGTCGGCGTTGGCCCTTTGGGCTGGAGGTCATTGGTTTTGCCGAAGAGGAGGGGCAGCGCTACAAGGCTGTTTTCCTGGGTTCGGGGGCGTTGACGGGTCAATTCAACCAGGCTTGGCTGGACCAGAAGGACGCCGACGGGATCACGATGCGTGAAGCGATGCGGCATGCCGGGCTGCGCCCCGAAGACATCCCGAGACTGCAGCGTGACCCATCGAAATACCTCGGGTTTGTCGAAGTGCATATCGAGCAGGGCCCGGTCTTGAACGAGCTCGATCTGCCGCTGGGGATTGTCACGTCGATCAATGGCAGCCTGCGTTACGCGGGCGAGATCGTCGGCATGGCCAGCCACGCCGGGACGACGCCGATGGACAGACGTCGCGATGCGGCCACCGCCGTCGCCGAGTTGGCGCTGTTCGCTGAAAAGCGCGCCAGCGCGCAACCCCACCTGGTCGCCACGATGGGCATGCTCGAGGTGCCCAACGGGTCGATCAATGTCGTGCCTGGTCGTTGCAAGTTCAGCCTCGACATTCGCGCGACGACCGACGAGGTGCGCGACGCTTGCGCGGCGGACGTGCGCGCCGAGTTGCAGCGAATCTGCGAGCGGCGCGGCCTGCACCACAGCCTCGAGGAGACGATGCGCAGCGCGGCAGCCCCGTCGGCGCCGGCCTGGCAGCAGCGCTGGGAGCGCGCGGTGCAAACCCTCGGCCTGCCCATCTACCGCATGCCCAGCGGCGCTGGCCATGACGCGATGAAACTGCACGAGGTGATGCCGCAGGCGATGCTGTTCATGCGGGGTCTCAATGCCGGCATCAGCCACAACCCGCTCGAGTCGATCACGAACGACGACACCGAACTCTGCGTCCGCGCCTTCAGCGAACTTCTCGAACAACTCTCGACGGAAATGCCATGACCTCAGAACAAGCCCTGGATGCCTGGGTCGACGCCCATTTCGACGAAGAAGTGCGTTTTCTGCAAGAACTGGTGCGGGTACCCACCGACACCCCGCCGGGCAACAACGCGCCCCATGCCGATCGCACGGCCGAATTGCTCAAGGCCTTTGGTTTCGAGGTCGAGAAGCACCCGGTGCCGGCGCAACAGGTGCGGGCCGCAGGACTCGAGAGCCTCACCAATTTGGTCGTGCGACGCCGGTATGGTGCCGGCCGGACGATCGGTCTGAACGCGCACGGCGATGTCGTGCCGCCCGGTGAGGGCTGGACCCACGACCCCTATGGCGGCGAGGTCGTCGACGGCAAGCTCTATGGCCGTGCCTCGGCCGTCAGCAAATGCGACTTCGCGACCTTCACCTTCGCCACGCGGGCGATCGAAGCGATGAAGCCTGAGCGCCAAGGCAGCGTGGAGCTGTATTTCACTTACGACGAGGAGTTCGGCGGTGAACTCGGCCCGGGCTGGCTGTTGCGCCAAGGCCTGGTCAAGCCCGACCTGCTGATCGCCGCAGGTTTCAGCTACCAGGTGATCACCGGCCACAACGGTTGCTTGCAGATGGAAGTCACGGTGCACGGCAAGATGGGGCATGCGGCGGTGCCTGATACCGCTGTCGACGCGCTGCACGCTGCCACGCTGATCCTCCATGCGCTGTACCGCCAGAACACGCTCTACCGGCAGGTCAGCAGCCAGGTCAAGGGCATCACCCACCCCTATCTGAACGTCGGCCTGATCGAAGGGGGCACCAACACCAATGTCGTGCCCGGCAAGGTGGTCATCAAATTCGACCGACGCATGATCCCCGAGGAGAATCCGGTCGACGTCGAGGCAACGCTGCGCCAGGTGATTGCCGATGCGGTGGCGCAGTCGCCGGGCATCACGGTCGAGGTCAAGCGCATCTTGCTGGCGAACGCGCTCAAGCCGCTGGCAGGCAACCAGCCGCTGGTCGAGGCTTTTTGCCGCCACGCCAGCGAAGTGTTCGGCGAGCCCATCGAGCCCTCGGGCACGCCGCTCTACACCGACGCGCGCCTGTTCTGCGAGCGGGGCATTCCGGCGGTGCTGTACGGCTGCGGCCCGCGCACCGTGCTCGAGAGCAACGCCAAGCGCGCCGATGAACACATTGACCTCGAAGACCTGCGGCGTGCGACCAAGGTGGTCGCTCGGGCGCTGGCTGAGTTGCTGAGCGCTTGAACGTCGGCAAGCTCTACCATCGGCGGTCCCGACAGGACGCGCCAGCCCGGCGCGGCTCGGGGCCTGGAGCATGGTCATGAAAGCGATCTGGAACGGCGTGGTGATCGCCGAGAGCGACGACACCGTGGTGGTCGAAGGCAACCACTATTTTCCCGAGGGGGCGGTCAAGCGCGAATTCCTCGCCCACAGCAACCATCGCACAGGCTGCGCTTGGAAGGGGCAGGCGCGCTACCACAGCCTGCTGGTCAACGGTGACCTCAATCCCGACGCGGTTTGGTACTACCCCGAGCCGACCGAGGCGGCCGCCAACATCAAGGGCCGACTGGCCTTCTGGAAGGGCGTGCAGGTGATTTGACGCGCCGATCAAGCGCCGGCAGGCCCTGCGTGGTGCTGATTCGATGCCGGCTTGGTCGGCCAGCAGCCATCGGCAAGTTATGCTTGACATTTGGCGACTGCAATAGTCGTTTTGTTGGATTGCTGACGAGGGGTGGATTCGATGCGTGGATGGATGCGAGTGGCCGCGATGGTCACGCTGGTAGGGACAACGCTGTTCTCGGGTTGTAACGGGGGGACTTCAACCGCCGGCACGGCAAGCCTGCGCCTGCTCAACGCCAGCCCGGGCTATCCGGCGCTGGATTTGCAAGTGGCTGGGGTGTCCACCAGCAGCAGCAATCTGGGTTATGGCGCGGTAGGGACTTACGTTTCAGCGAGCAATGCCGGTGTCTCGACGGTGGTCACGGCCACCGGGTCGACGGCGGCCTTGTCCACCGCAACCCGCACGCTGACCAAGGATGCGCATTACACCTTGGTGGCCTATGGCCCGTCCGGCGCACTGAAGTCCGCGCTGATTTCAGAGGACGTGGTAGCCCCTGTCGCGGGATTGGCCGCGCTGAATGTGCTGAACCTGGCACCCGATGCCGGCGCTGTCGATGTCTACCTCACCGGCAACGCCGACGACCTGGGCAATGCGACGCCGATCGCCAATGCCGTCTCGGGCAGTGGCAGCACCGGTTACATCAGTTTGGGCGCCGGCACGTACCGCTTGCGCGTCACGGGCAACGGCGACAAGAGCGACCTGCGGCTCGATGTGGCAGGTCTGGTGCTGGGCAGCGCCCAGGTCGCGACGCTGATGCTGACCCAGAGCAGTGTCAACGTGCCCACTGGCGTTGCTGGCGGCGTGCTGGTCAACAGTGTGCTGCTGGTCCAGCAGGGCGCCGCGACCGCGCTGTCGAACAACCAAGCCCGGGTTCGGGTGGTGTCGGCGGTGTCGGGCAATGGGGTTGTGACCGCCAATGCGGCGGGCAGCCGGCTGGCCGACAAGGCCACCTCGCCGTCGATCGGCAACTACACGCTGTTGCCGGCCTCGGCGCAGGCGGCGGTGGGTGGCAGCGTGTTGTCTGGCGGCGTCAGCTATCCCTGGTCGGCGCCGAACCAGGCCTTGGTCGCGGGCGGTGACTACACCATGCTGGTGTGGGGCGATGCGACGAAGCCGCAGTTCACGCTGATCGCCGATGACAACCGCTATCCCTCGGTGACCACCCGGTCCAATGTCAGGCTGGTCAACGCGACGACCGGTGCGAGCACCGCATTGACCCTGCAGGCCAACTTGTTCCCGATCGCCAACAACATCGCGCAAGGACAGGCTTCGAGCTATGTCAGCGTGGCGGCTGACGCGGCCACGGCGCTCAACATTGACGCGACCGGCAAGTTTGGCTGGTACGCGAGCGGCCCCATCGGCGTCAAATTCGTTGCCAAGGCCTTGTACACCGTGTTCGTGTTCGGCGATTCGGCCAGCACCAGCACGCCGCAGGTGCAGGTGCGCCAAGAGCGCTAAATCCACCCTGCGTCGGCGGGCGTTGGTTCCCGCAGTCTGAATCCATCGGCCCCGGCGCTGCGAAGCGCCGGGGCCGAGTCCATTCAGGCCAGCTTGCCGGCCTGGAAATCTTCCACGGCCTGGATCAGCTGTTCTCGGGTGTTCATCACGAAGGGCCCATGCTGCGCGATTGGCTCGCGCAGCGGTGCGCCGGCGATCAGCAGCGCGCGCGTCGGCGCAGCACCGGCTTGCAGCGAGACGCCGTCGCTGCTGGCATCGTTGGCCAGGATCGCCATGCGCTGCGCTGGCACTGACGTCTCGCCCACGCTCAGCGCGCCGCGGTAGACATAGACGAAGGCGTTGTGACCGGCCGGCAGGGGCTGCTCGAAGCGCGCGCCTGGGGCTAGGTGAAGGTCCAGGTAGACCGGTTCGGTGCGTGGGCGTTGCACCGCACCGGCCACACCGTGGCTGCTGCCTGCGATCACCCGTACCGTGACGCCGTCGCCGCGCTGTTCGGGGATCTGTGCGCTCGGGATGTCGCGGTAGCCAGGGGCTTGCATCTTGTCGACCCCGGCCAGGTTGAGCCAGAGTTGGAAGCCTTCCATCACGCCATCTTCCTGCTCGGGCATCTCGCTGTGGATCACGCCGCGGCCGGCGGTCATCCACTGCACCGCGCCATCATCGAGCAGACCCTCGTTGCCGGCCGAGTCTCGGTGACGCATCCGGCCGGCAATCATGTAGGTGATGGTTTCGAAACCGCGGTGCGGATGGCTGGGGAAACCGGCGATGTAATCGCCGGGTCGGTCGGAGCCGAAGGCGTCGAGCATCAGGAAGGGGTCGAGCCGACGCTGCAAGTCCTGCGTCAGCACCCGGATGAGCTTGACGCCCGCGCCGTCACTGGTGGCCTGACCTGCGACCAGGCGTTCGACGCGGCGCGGATGCTGCAATGCATTGGTGGGGTTTGACAGGCTCATGATGGCTCCGAGGGTTGGATGTTGGCGTGGCCTGGGTTGGCCTCAGTGGGTGGATCTTGCCGCAAGCCAGCCCCCCGGTGTCTGTGGCTGCGATCGCCACCGGCGTCATTCGCAGCCGGCTTCTGCACGATCTGCTCAAGCACGCTACGCTATCGACCCCGAAACCTGGAGACATCGCGATGAACAGCCCCGCCCCTAAAGCTGCACCGACAGCTGGCCTGAAACTCTCCCCCCCGGTGGTGCCGCGGCTGGCCTCGACCACCTTGATCGTTCGCGACAGCGCCGCCGGCCTGGAGGTGCTGATGGTCCGGCGCTCGCTGCAGGCCAGCTTCATGCCCGGGGCTTATGTGTTTCCCGGCGGTGCGGTGGACGCTGCCGACGCCTCGCACGACCACCCTTCGCTGTGCGACGAGTCCGCGCAGGAACTGGCACGGCGGGTGGGGGCGGTGACCGAGGTCGGCGACCAGGCGTTGGCCTTTGCCGTGGCGGCGCTGCGCGAATGTTTCGAGGAATGCGGTTTGTGGCTGGGCGCGCCCGACCACCATGCGCCCGCCGACGGCGGCTTTGAGGCGCTGCGTGCGAGGTTGCACGCCGGCGAACCGCTGGCCACGTTGGTGGCGGCATCCGGCACGCGCTTGATCACCAGCGGCCTGCAGCCTTGGAGCCGTTGGGTCACGCCGGTGGGCTTGCCCAAGCGCTTCGACACGCTGTTCTTTGTCGCGCGCACGCCGGTTGGTCAGACGCCTGAGGTTGACGCCGGAGAGACCACCACGCTGGCTTGGGTGAACCCGCCTGCGGCACTGGAGATGCGCGAGAAGGGCGAGTTTCCGATGGAGTTCGCCACCGTCAGCACCGTCGAGTCGCTGCGGCCGTTCGCCACCACCCAGGCCTTGCTCGACCATGCCGCAGCCCAGACCCGGTTGCCGGCGATTCACCCGCGCCTGAGAATCGATGCCGAGGGCCGCATGCGCGGCGTGCTGTTGCCGGGACAGCCGGGCTATGAGCAGGCGCACGGCGCGGACTGAGCTTGGGGCGCGCCTGGTGCGCTGACATCGATGGCGAGCCGGTCGATGGCGATCCAACCTGATATCGGCCCTTCGCACCATCGCCGGCTGCGCGCGATGTGGCGCTCGGCCGGCTGGCCTTTTCAGGACCTGATCGAGATCGACCTGCTGGCTGCGGGTCTGGTCGAGCGCGAGCGCGATGCGGTGGGCCGGGACACGCTGCGTGTGACCGATGCCGGCGTCGCGTTGCTGTCCAGCGCCTTGCAGAGGAACCGCGCCGCCCGCGACCCCCACGAGGCGCTGGTGGCTCGGGTGGCGCGCGAGATGCAGCGCGCCGGGCGGGTGGTCTGGCGCGGTCTGAGCCTGCGAGCACGGGTGGGCGAGGCCGATCCGGCGATCGACGCCGGCAACTGGGCGATCGCGATGCCCGATGTCTATTCAATCCGCCACACCTCGGTCGAGGACTTCGTCGAGCCGGTGGTCCACGAGATCAAGGTTCGCCGCAGCGACCTGCTGGCCGACCTGCGCCGCCCGACCAAGGGCGAGGCTTACCGCTGGCTCAGCGGCGAATGCTGGTACGTGATCCACGAGGGCATCGCGCAGCCGCAGGAGATCCCGGCGGTCTATGGTGTGATGCTGGCGTTGCCCAGCGGCGCGCTCAGCGTGGCTCGGCCGGCGCCGCGCCGCAGCATGCGGCTGCCGTTTGCGGTCTGGATGGCGCTGGCCCGTGCCACGCCCGAACCGCCCGATGAGGCTGCACAGCGGTCGCTGGGCGAGACCGATGAGGCGCCGGGCGACGCGGGGTGAATGCGTCGGCCTGCAGCTGGGCGGTCTTGGCGCCACAATCCCAAGGTTTCAACGGGGAGTTCCTGTCCATGCACCTCAAGCCCTTCGCCCGGTCTGCCCTGATCACCGGCTTGCTGGCCGCGATGATCGCCTCGGCACACGGCGCCGCTGCGCCCGCCGGCGGGTCTGCGGTGTCTTGGCTCAGCGCTGCGGCCGATGCCGACATCGAGCGCGCTTTTGCCCAGGCCCGGGCTGAGAAAAAACCGCTGCTGCTGTACTGGGGCGCTGCCTGGTGCCCGCCCTGCAACCAGTTGAAGGCCACGCTGTTCAACCGTGCCGATTTCATCGAGCGCTCGAAGAGTTTCGTCGCGGTCAACATCGACGGTGACCTGCCCGGTGCGCAAAAGCTGGGAGGCCGTTTCAAGGTGCGCGGTTATCCGACGATGATCCTGATGGGCGTCGACGGCGCCGAGATCACCCGTCTGCCTGGTGAGGCCGATGCGCCGCAAGTGATGAAAGCGTTGCAGCTGGGGCTGTCGGGCGGGCGCTCGGTCAAGGCGGTGTTGGCCGATGCGAGTGCCGGCCGGAAGGTCAGTGGCCCGGAGTGGCGGATGCTGGCGTTCTACGGCTGGGACATCGACGAGGCGCAGCTGGTGGCCGCTGCCGACCGTCCTGGCCTGCTGGCCCAGCTCTCGGCCGCCTGCCCGGCCAGCGAGCGCGAGTCGGCGACCCGGTTGCTGCTCAAGGCGCTGGCCGAGAGCGACGACGCCAAAGGCATCAAGCCCGATGCGGCGTTGCGCGAGCGGGTGCGCAAGCTGTTGGCCGACCCCGGCGCGACACGCGCGCAGATGGATGTGGTGACCAACGCCGCCGCCGAGATCACCAAGGCGCTGGCGCCTGAGCCTGGCGCTGAACGGCAGGCGTTGGCCAGAAGCTTCGATTTGGCGTTGCAAAAGCTCGAAGCTGATGCCAGCCTGTCTCGCGCCGACCGGCTGGGCGCGCTGATCGCGCGCGTTGCGCTCGCGCGCATCGACGCCCCCAAGGACGAGCGAACGCCCAAGCTTGGCGCAGCACTCAAGCAGCGGGTGCTCGACCAGGTGGCGCGCGACGACCGTGAGATCAGCGACGGCTATGAACGACAGGCGGTGATCACCTCGGGCGCCTACGCCTTGGGTCAGGCAGGGCTGTGGGCCGAGAGCGACGCGCTGCTCAAGGCCAATCTGGCCAAGAGCCATTCGCCGTACTACCTGATGAGCCAGCTGGCCGGCAATGCGCGCAAGCTCGGCCGCAAGGACGAAGCGCTGCGTTGGTATGAGCAGGCTTACGCCAGCAGCCAAGGCCCGGCAACCAGATTGCAGTGGGGCGCCGGCTATTTCAGCGCGCTGGTCGAGCTCGCGCCTGGCGAGGCCGCCCGGATCGAGGCGCTGGCACGTCAGTTGTTCGCTGAAGCGGGGAAGGACCCAGCGGCCTTTCACGAGCGAAGCGCGCGCTCGCTGCAACGGGTGGGCAGTCAGCTGGGCCAATGGAACAAAGAAGGCCAGCACGATGAGGTGTTGCGCCGGCTCAGGGACGGGCCTGATGGCTTGGCGGCAGTCTGTGGCAGGCTAGAGGCGGGGGATGCCCAGCGAGCGACCTGCGAGGCGGTCCTCAAGCCCATCCCGAAGAAGGCTTGAGCCTGGCTGTCGCGGCGGCCGCCGAGCGGGGTTCGTGGGCGGGGCTCGCTGGCGAGGGGCTGTCGCGTCCCCTATGCTTGGCCGCCCAGCAGACCAAGAGACTGACCATGCCACGCACCATCCTTGAAGAATCCGCGATCCATCCAGCCGTTCGAGAGCGGGTGGCCGACCACGAAGCCGCAATCGTCCGCGAAGTGCAGGACGCCATGACCCGCCATCCGGTGGTGGTGGTCGGCATGCGTACCAACCCTTATCCTAAGCAGGCCCGCCGCGCGCTCGATGCTGCTGGCGTGGCCCACCACGACCTTGATTACGGTGGCTACCTCAGCGACTGGCGGCGCCGCAATGCGCTGAAGATGTGGAGCGGTTGGCCGACGTTCCCAATGGTCTTTGTCAAGGGCCAGTTGGTCGGCGGCGCCGCCGATCTGCGCCGGCTGATTGCCAGCGGCGAGTTGAAACGGATGCTGGGCTGAGCCCAGCCAGCCTCAGCCGGGACTGGTGGCCGTTGTGGTGCGTCGGCCCAACACCTCGCGCTGGCTGCCGAGCACGACCTGGCACAGGTGGGCGCCGCCATCGATGTCGATCTCGGCGCCGTTGATGAAGCCGGCCTCGTCGCTGCACAGGAAAGCCACCAGCGCGGCGATTTCGTCGGGCCTGCCAGTACGGCGTGCCGGCACCAGTGACATCGCGTCGTCTCGGATCGCGGTGGGCAGGTGGCCGACGGCGTCGGTCTCGATCAGGCCTGGCAGGATCGCATTGCAGGCGATGCCGTGGCGGGCGTGCTCCAGCGTCACCGCGTGGGTCAGGCCGAGCAGGCCGCTCTTGCTGGCCGCATAGCCAGCCTGGTTGAACAGCCCGCCGCGAGCGGCCAGCGACGAGACGTTGACGATGCGGCCCCAGCCGCGCTCAACCATCCCGGGCAGCAGCGCCTGGGTCAGCAGGAACGGCGCGGTGAGGTTGATGTCGAGCTCGCGCTGCCAGCCGGCAGGCGTCATCCTTCGGATCGGCGCCACATGGTTGGTGATGCCCGCGTTGTTGACCAGGCCGTCGATGTGGCCCAGCCGCGTCTGCAGCATGGCCAGCGCGGCATCGATCTGCGCTGGGTCGGCCAGGTCTGCCTGGGCCTGAGCCAGCGGCACGCCGGTGGCCGCGAGTTCGGCCAAGGTGTCGCTGGGTGTGGGCAGCAGGTCGAGCAGGCCAACGCCATAGCCGGTGCGTGCCAGGCGCCGTGCGATGCTGCGGCCCAGGCTGCCGGCGGCGCCGGTGACCAGGATGTTGCGGGGTGTTTGAGGCGACATGGGGTGGCTCGGTGGCTGGAGAGGAGCTTGCGCTTCGATGTTGGTGCTGAGGGGGCTGTTGATGCGCACGGTACGGGTGCAGCGACCTTCGGGCTTGTGTCGACTGGTCGGTGGGGCTAGTGGAAAACCCGTTTTGCTGGTTCAGTCGGCACTTGCCGCGCGGCGCTGTCTTGCGCAGCAGCGATCAATAACGCTCGAAACAAGCGTCCTCCAAGGTCCCAGACAGCATCCCCTGGCCATCTTGCTTTGCCGGCGGTGGACCGGGTTTTTACAATGATGATCCGTTCACCCCATTCTGGCGTCCGCCCACGCCATTGCCGCCGTGCTGCATCCCCAAACATTCGATGTGATCGTCGTCGGCGGTGGCCATGCTGGCACTGAGGCGGCATTGGCTGCGGCCCGCATGGGTTGCAGCACCTTGTTGCTGAGCCACAACATCGAGACCTTGGGGCAGATGAGCTGCAACCCCTCGATCGGTGGCATCGGCAAGGGCCACCTGGTCAAGGAGGTCGATGCGCTGGGTGGCGCCATGGCCTCGGCCACGGACGAGGCGGGCATACAGTTCCGCATCCTCAACAGCAGCAAGGGACCGGCCGTGCGGGCCACCCGGGCCCAGGCCGACCGGATTCTCTACAAGGCGGCGATCCGCCATCGGCTGGAGAACCAGCCCAATCTGTGGCTGTTTCAGCAGGCGGTGGACGACTTGTTGGTTGAGGCTGACGGTGGCGTCGATCGGGTCGTCGGTGCGGTCACGCAAATGGGCATCGCGTTCCGCGCCCGGACCGTGGTGCTGACGGCCGGCACCTTCCTCGACGGCCGCGTTCATATGGGCTTGCGCAACCACGCCGCCGGACGGGCTGGCGATCCACCGTCGGTGACCTTGTCCGCGCGGCTCAAGGAGCTCAAGCTGCCGCAGGGTCGCTTGAAGACCGGCACGCCGCCGCGCATTGACGGCCGGTCGATCGATTTCTCAAAGTTGACCGAGCAGCTTGGCGACCTTGACCCGCTGCCGGTTTTCAGCTTCGTGGGCCATGCCGGCCAGCACCCGCGCCAAGTGCCCTGCTGGATCACCCACACCAATGAGCGCACCCACGAGATCATCCGCTCGGGATTTGACCGCAGCCCGATGTTTACCGGGGTGATCGAGGGTGTGGGGCCACGCTACTGTCCGAGCATCGAGGACAAGGTCAACCGTTTCGCCGACAAGGATTCGCATCAGATTTTTCTAGAGCCCGAAGGCTTGAGCACGCACGAGTTTTACCCGAACGGCATCTCGACCTCGTTGCCCTTTGATATCCAGCTCGCTGCGCTGCACTCGATGGCTGGGCTGGAGCAAGCCCATATCCTGCGGCCGGGCTACGCGATCGAGTACGACTTCTTCGATCCGCGTGAGCTCAAGAACAGTTTCGAGACCCGGGCGATCGCTGGGCTGTTCTTTGCGGGTCAGATCAATGGCACCACCGGTTACGAGGAGGCGGCAGCGCAAGGCCTGTTTGCGGGTGCCAACGCCGCGCTGCAGGCCCAGGGACGGGAGGCACTGAGCCTGCGCCGCGACCAGGCTTACTTGGGCGTGCTGGTCGATGACTTGATCACCCAGGGGGTCAGCGAGCCTTACCGGATGTTCACCAGCCGCGCTGAGTTCAGGCTGCAGCTGCGTGAGGACAATGCCGATGCGCGGCTGACCGAGATCGGCCGCGGGATCGGTTTGGTCGACGATGCGCGGTGGGCCCGTTTCAACCGCAAACGTGATGCGGTGGCGCGCACGGCGGAGCAACTCAGGAGCAGCTGGGTTCACCCCGGTATCGTGCCGGCGGCTGACTCGGAACGCTTGTTGGGCAAAGCGATCGAGCGCGAGCACACGCTGGCGGATCTGTTGCGCCGACCCGGCATCGGTTTCGACGCGGTGGCTGAGGTGGCCGGCATTGCCAGAGCAGGGCGCGGTACCGGCCCGGTGGCTGTTTCACGTGAAACACTGACGTCCGAGCTGGGCCAGCCGCTGGCTGATGCCGTGATCGAGCAGGTTGAGATTGCCACCAAATACGCCGGCTACATTGGCAAACAGACCGAGGACGTAGCGCGAGCAGCACACTTTGAGCATCTGTCGATGCCCGAAGGGTTGGACTATTCGCTGGTGCCGGCTTTGAGCTTCGAGGCCAGGCAAAAGCTCAATCGCCACCGCCCGCAGACCTTGGGTCAGGCGTCCAGAATCTCTGGCGTGACGCCGGCAGCGATCTCACTGCTGTTGGTCCATCTGAAGAAGGGCCGACTCAAAGGCCTGACCTTGCCCGGTGCCGCTGCGGACCAGGGGCTGGCCGAGATGGCAGCCGCCGCGACCCATCCAGACCCGGCCTGACATGGTCAGCGACGCCGATCGGCGGCGGAATCAACTCGGTGAGGCCGCCGTCGCCTTGGGCTTGTCGGTCAGCCCAGCGATGCTTGACCGTCTGATGGACTATCTGCAGATGCTGCAGCGTTGGAACAAGGTCTACAACCTCACAGCCTTGCGCGATCCTGACGAGATGCTCAGCCACCACCTGATGGACTGCCTCGCGATGCTCCCTGCCTTGAAGCGCCATGCTGCGAGCCGGGTAGATGACGCTTCTGGCGCTGCACCAGCGGGCACACTTCGCCTCCTTGACGTTGGCAGCGGTGCCGGCTTGCCTGGCGTGGTGATCGCGGTGTTGCACCCTGAGTGGCCTGTCCGTTGTGTCGATACGGTGGCGAAGAAGGCGAGCTTCATCCGGCAGGTTGGCGCCGAACTGAGGCTGCCAAATTTGCAGTCTCTGCACGCCAGGGTCGAAAATCTCGATCCAGCCAGCGGCGTTTACGATGTGATCACCTCGCGCGCATTTGCATCGTTGGCTGACTTCACGGCATGGTCCTCGAAGGTGCTGGCACCGCAGGGCGTCTGGCTGGCGATGAAAGGTAAGCCGCCGACCGACGAGCCTGCGCCGCCGGGCGTGCAAATGTTTCACGTGGAACACCTGCAAGTGCCAGGGCTCGAAGCCCAGCGTTGTCTGGTCTGGATGCGACGCACCGACCGCTGAAAATCGTCTGTCAGCAGTCGGCAAGCCCCGTTCAGCGGCCTTGCACCAGCGGCGATACTCTTGACCATGGCCAAAGTCTTTTGCATCGCAAATCAGAAGGGCGGCGTCGGCAAGACGACCACCACCGTCAACTTGGCCGCGGGTCTGGCCCAGTTGGGACAGCGCGTGTTGGTGGTTGATCTGGACCCGCAGGGCAACGCGACGATGGGCTCGGGCATCGACAAGCGCGCGATGACCTTGTCGGTCTATGACGTGCTGCTGGAGTCCGCGACGGTGGCCGAAGCGCATCAGCGCTCTGAGCGTGGTGGCTACGACGTGCTGGGTGCCAACCGGGAGCTTGCCGGGGCCGAGGTCGAACTGGTGGCGCTAGAGCATCGTCACGAGAGATTGCGCCGCGCCTTGGCTGTTGCGGCCCAGCAAACAGCTGGTGACTATGACTTCGTGTTGATCGACTGCCCGCCGTCTCTGAGCTTGCTCACGCTCAACGGACTGTGTAGCGCCAACGGCGTGATCGTGCCAATGCAATGCGAGTACTTCGCGCTCGAAGGACTGTCCGATCTGGTCAACACGATCAAACAAGTGCACGCCAACCTGAACCGCGACCTGCAGATCATCGGGCTGTTGCGGGTGATGTTCGATCCGCGCATCACGCTGCAGCAGCAGGTCAGTGAGCAACTCAAGAGCCACTTCGGCGACAAGCTGTTTGGCACCGTGATCCCACGCAACGTCCGCCTGGCCGAGGCGCCCAGCTACGGACAACCAGGGGTGGTGTTCGACCCGGCTTCCAAGGGGGCGACCGCCTATGTCGAATTTGCGTCCGAGTTGGTGCGCCGGGTTGGCGCGCTGATGCCGACGGGCCGATGAACTCACTGCCGATCACGCTGCTGTCGCGTATCGAGGACGCCGGCATCAACGCCAGCGCGCCACCGCAGCAGCGCTGGATTGACGGTTGGTTGGTGCGCTACTCACCTGGCAAAGCCAAACGAGCGCGCTGTGTTCAAGCGGTGGCTGAGGGCCGGCTTCCGCTGGATCAGCGCCTCGACCTTTGCGCCGCGGTGCTGCGAGATGCAGGGTTGCCGATGGTCGTGCGCATCACGCCGTTCTCGCTGCCCGGCGTACTGGACGACTCGCTGGCACAGCGCGGCTATCGCCGCTTCGATGAAACTCGGGTGATGGTCGCGCCCCAACTGCCCGCGCAGGCCGAATGGCTGCCGCCAGGGCTGCGACTGCAGCGTCTGTCCCCGGTCGACTTCGCCGAGGCTGTGGGCTCGCTGCGCGGATCCCCGCTGGACCAGCGGGCCGCGCACGCGCAGCGACTTGAACTGTCGCCGGTGCCTTATCAAGGCTGGGTGCTGCGCGATGGCAAGGTCGTGCTGGCCTGCGGCCAGATGGCGACCGAGGCCGAGTTGGTAGGCCTTTACGACGTGTTCACAGCCCCTGAGGTCCGGGGTCAGGGGCTGGCACGCCGGTTGTGCAGCGCGCTGCTGGCTCAGGCTGGGGCGGCTGGCGCCCGCGTAGCCTACCTGCAGGTCGAGGCCGACAACGCGCCCGCGAGGGCGATCTACCATCGCCTGGGTTTCAGCGACGCCTACAGCTACCACTACCGCGCGCCGGACCCCGATGCGGCTTGAATGTTTGGCCTGGCGGTCCTCGGAACTGCCAGGGTCAGAGTCCCAACCCTTCGTCGAGCCCCAGATGGACGTTCATCGACTGCACCGCGGCGCCACTGGCGCCCTTGCCCAGGTTGTCCAGCCTTGACATCAGCAAGACCTGGCGGTCGTTGGCAAACACGAACAGTTCGCAGCGGTTGCTGTCGTTGCACGCCTGGACGTCGAAGAACCCTTCGGCCAGCGTCGCAGGGTCTGACAGCGGCATCACCTTGACGAAGCGCTCGCCGCGATAACGCGCTTCGAGCGCGGCATGCAGCCTCGCGCCATCTGCGCCGGGCTTGAGTTGGTTCAGGTGCAGCGGCACCGTCACCGCCAGGCCCTTGTAATAACTAGCGACGACGGGCATGAACACTGGCGTCTGGGTCAAGCCGGTGTGGGCCACCATCTCGGGCAGGTGCTTGTGCGTCAGGTTCAGCGCATAGGGGCGAGGCGATTGCAGCTTGGCATCGGCGCCTGCCTCATATTGCTCGATCATCTTCTTGCCGCCGCCCGAATAGCCGGTGATCGAGGTCGCGCCAAGCGCCAGATCCGCCGCCACCAGTCCGGCGTCCACCAATGGGCGCAGCAGCAGGATGAAGGCGCTGGCGTGGCAGCCAGGATTGGCGATGCGCTTGGCCGAACGCAGCAACGCGCGCTGACCGGTGGCAAGTTCGGGCAGACCGAAAGTCCAGCTCGGCGCGGTGCGGTGTGCGGTGCTGGCGTCGATCAAGCAGGTGCGGGGGTTGTTCACCAGCGAAGCCGCTTCACGCGCGGCCTGGTCGGGCAGGCACAGGAAAGCCACATCAGCGGCATTGAGCAGGCGGGCGCGCTCCTTCTCATCCTTGCGACGGTCTGCGTCGATGCGCAGCACCTCCACATCGGGGCGGCGGGCCAGCATCTCGTGGATGCGCAGTCCGGTCGTTCCTTCCTGTCCGTCGACGAAAACGAGCGTGCTCATGGCAGTTTCCTGTTGGTCACAATGCGGGTCAAACCCATAGGATAAGCCAAGCCAATGACGCCACCGAGAATATTGCTGCTGCCTGGCTGGCAGGGTGCAGCCGCCAGCCATTGGCAAAGCCATTGGGAGCGCCGCATCGGCTTCGAGCTGTTGCAGCAGGACGATTGGTGGTGGCCGCGTCGCGGCGACTGGATGGCCAGACTCGAAGACGCTTTGCTGGCCGACGAGCGGCCCACGGTGCTGGTGGCACATGGCCTGGCCTGCCAGCTGGTCGCTGCCTGGGCCAGCCATTCGCGCCATGGCCACCGGGTGGTCGCTGGCCTGCTGGTGGCACCGCCCGACCTGTTGCGCGTCGACCTGGCGCCTCAGTTGACGGCCTGGGCGCCGCCGGCGATGGTTCCGCTGGCGTTTGCCAGCACCGTCGTGACCAGCAGCACCGATCCACACTGCCAGCCCGAACACAGCCGGTCGCTGGCGCTGGCTTGGGGCAGCGAGAGTCACGATGCAGGGGCTGCCGGCTCACTCGATGGCGGCCTGGGCGATTGGCCGGCTGGGCTGACACTGCTGGCCCAAGTGATGCGGCGCGCCGGCTTGCCAACGCCGCAGCCACTCGACCCGCCCGGCATGGGATGATGGCGGCGCCGTCCGATCACCGACAATCGTGCCCATGGTGACGAAGAAACCCAAAGGCCTAGGCCTAGGCCTCGAAGCATTGCTTGGCCCCAAGGTGACGGATTCGGCGCCCGCCGATGCGTCGCGGCCGACGACGCTCAAGCTCAGCCAGCTCAACGCCGGCAAGTATCAGCCCCGGACCCGGATGGACGAAGGCTCGCTCTACGAGTTGGCCGAGAGCATCAAGAGCCAGGGCATCATGCAGCCGATCCTGGTTCGTCCCTTGGTCTCACCGCCTGATGACCCGTCGCGGGGACCAGCGTCGGCAACCGGCGCATTCAATCCCTCGGCGCACCAGTACGAGATCATCGCCGGCGAGCGGCGCTTCCGAGCTGCCAAACTGGCTGGCCTGGACGAAGTACCGGTGCTGGTCAAAGAGGTGCCTGACGAAGCGGCCGCGGTGATGGCGCTGATCGAGAACATCCAGCGCGAGGACTTGAACCCACTCGAGGAGGCCCAGGGCCTGCAGCGACTGGTGCAGGAGTTCTCGCTGACCCACGAACAGGCCGCGCAGGCGGTGGGGCGATCGCGCAGCGCGGCCAGCAACCTGCTGCGCCTGCTCAACCTGACGTCGCCCGTGCAGCAGATGCTGATGGCTGGCGATCTGGACATGGGCCACGCCCGTGCGTTGTTGGGCTTGGAAGCCGGTCAACAGGTGGCCAGCGCCAACGAGATCGTTGCGCGCAAGCTCAGCGTTCGTGAGGCCGAAAAACTGGTGGCCAAGGCCCAGGGCAATGGCCGGCAAGCGACGCTGTTGCGCGTCCGCAAGGACAAGCCGCGCGACATCGTTCGGCTGGAAGAGCAACTCGCTGACGCGCTGACTGCGCAGGTCGAGATCCGCATCCACCGCAACACCTCGCGCGGCCAGCAGGGCGAGGTCGCGATCTCATTCGGCTCGCTCGAAGAGCTCAACGGCTTGCTCGACAAGCTCGGCGCCAGCGAGCGCTGAGTCCGCCTGCTGGACCCTGCTGGACCCTGCCAGCGCCTAACGCGCCAGCGGCGCGAACCCACGGGAGAAGGCAGGCGTTGAATGCCGCCTGTAACCGGTCGCCACGCCTGCTGGCGGTGGGTCGATGCGCGTCCATCAGGTGCTGGCAACAAACCAGCGATGCAAGGACTAGCTGACGCGGCGACTTGGGCACGCCCCAGGAACAGCACCCGGATATGGGGTTACATCTGGCCTTCTTGCCGAGCACGATCGAGCCAAACTGGTCACTCGCTGATTCGACAACGCCATGCGCTGACCGGAAAGCTCTGATGGCGCCTTGGCCCGTGAAGCCTGGACGTCATCAGATCTTCCTCGCCGCCGATCGGGCTTTCTGCCCGCGTCGACGCACTGTCCGACCCAGGAGGCCTTCATGGACATCATCAGCAGCTTTGCCGCCCGTTACGAACGCACCCGCGAAGAGGAACTGTCGCTCGAAGACTACCTCGCCGAGTGCAAGCGCAATCCTTTGGCCTATGCCTCGGCCGCCGAGCGCATGCTGCGCGCGATCGGCGAGCCGCAGATGGTCGACACCCGCAATGACCCTCGACTGTCGCGCATCTTCGCCAACAAGCTGATCAAGCGCTACCCGGCATTTGCTGAGTTCTACGGCATGGAGGACGCCATTGAGCAGGTGGTGTCTTACTTCCGCCATGCCGCCCAGGGGCTGGAAGAGCGCAAGCAGATCCTCTACCTGCTCGGCCCTGTGGGCGGTGGCAAGAGCTCGATTGCCGAACGGCTCAAGGCCTTGATGCAGGAGGTGCCGTTCTACGCGATCAAGGGTTCACCGGTCAACGAAAGCCCGCTCGGGCTGTTTGATGCGGCCGAGGACGGCGCGATTCTCGAAAGCGAGTACGGCATCCCGCGCCGCTACCTCAACCGCATCCTCAGTCCCTGGGCGGTCAAGCGACTTGAGGAGTACGGCGGTGACATCCGCCGGTTCAAGGTCGTCAAGCGGCACCCCAGCGTGCTCAAGCAGGTGGGCATCAGCAAGACCGAGCCCGGCGATGAGAACAACCAGGACATCAGCTCGCTGGTCGGCAAGGTGGACATCCGCAAGCTCGAGACTTTTGCCCAAGACGACCCCGACGCCTACAGCTTCTCAGGCGGCCTGTGCCTGGCCAACCAGGGCTTGCTCGAATTTGTCGAGATGTTCAAGGCGCCGATCAAGGTGCTGCACCCGCTGCTCACAGCGACGCAGGAAGGCAATTTCAAAGGGACCGAAGGCTTCGGTGCGATCCCGTTCGATGGTGTGGTGCTGGCGCACAGCAACGAGAGCGAATGGAAGGCGTTTCGCAACAACAAGCACAACGAGGCCTTTCTGGATCGCATCTACATTGTCAAAGTGCCCTACTGCTTGAGGGTTAGCGAAGAGATCCATATTTATGAAAAGCTTGTCAACAGCAGTTCATTAGGACAGGCCAAGTGCGCACCGGGAACGCTCAAGATGATGAGCCAGTTTGCGATCCTGACCCGTTTGAAAGAGCCTGAGAACTCGTCACTTTTCTCCAAGATGCAGGTCTACGACGGCGAGAGCCTCAAAGACACCGACCCGCGCGCCAAGAGCTACCAGGAATACCGCGACTACGCCGGTGTCGACGAGGGCATGAATGGCGTGTCAACTCGTTTCGCCTACAAGATCTTGTCCAAGGTCTTCAACTTCGACAGCGCCGAAGTGGCGGCCAATCCGGTGCACCTGATGTATGTGCTCGAGCAGCAGATCGCCCGTGAGCAGTTTCCGGCCGAGCTCGAGCAGAAATACACCGGCTTCATCAAGGAGCAATTGGCCCCGCGCTATGCCGAATTCATCGGCAAGGAGATACAGACTGCGTATCTTGAAAGCTATAGCGAATACGGCCAGAACATCTTTGACCGCTACGTCACCTACGCCGACTATTGGATACAAGACAACGAATATCGCGACACCGACACTGGTGAGGTGTTTGACCGCGTCGCGCTCAATGCCGAGCTCGAGAAGATTGAAAAGCCCGCGGGCATCTCCAACCCCAAGGACTTCCGCAACGAAATCGTCAACTTCGTGCTGCGTGCGCGGGCCAATCACCAGGGCAACAACCCGGTCTGGACCAGCTACGAGAAGTTGCGCACGGTGATCGAGAAGAAGATGTTCTCCAATACCGAAGAGCTGTTGCCGGTGATCAGCTTCAACGCCAAGGCCAGCGCCGACGAAGCCAAGAAGCATGAGGACTTCGTCACCCGCATGGTCGCCAAGGGCTACACCGGCAAACAGGTTCGCCTGCTCTGCGAGTGGTATCTGCGCGTTCGCAAGTCCAGCTGATCGGAGAACAAGGTGACGGCGGCAATCCTGCACAAGCTCCTGCACGAACCATTGGCGGCTGTGGAACCGGCTTTGCCGGGTCGCTGGCGGCGCCTCGCTGGGGCTGATGGGCGTTTAGCGTGCCCCGGGGGGCCATGATGTTTCAACAAATCATCGACCGCCGATTGGCCGGCAAGAACAAGTCGATCGGCAATCGCGAGCGCTTCATGCGCCGCTACAAGGACAAGATCGTGGAGGCCGTGCGCCGTGCCGTCGATGGCCGCGGCATGCGTGACCTGGAGCGCGGCCAGGAGGTTCGCATCCCCAAGAAAGACTTGTCCGAACCGGTCTTCCATCATGGCCAAGGCGGCGTGCGCGATACAGTCCATCCGGGCAACCAGGACTACCTGCGGGGCGACCGCATCAAGCGGCCGCAGGGCGGCCAGGGCGCCACAGGCCAGGGACAGGCCAGCGACCATGGCGAGGGCGAAGACGACTTCACGTTCGCGCTGAGCAAGGAGGAGTTCATGCAGGTCTTTTTCGAGGACCTTGCGCTGCCCCGCCTGACCCGGACCCAGCTCGCCGATGTGCCAGAGTGGAAGACCCATCGGGCTGGTTTTTCCAGCGACGGTACGCCAAATAACCTGGATGTGGTGCGTTCTCTGCGCGGCGCGATTGGTCGGCGTCTCGCGATCGGATCGGATTCACGGCGCGAGCTTGCCGAGCTCCAAGCCCGGCTTGCGATCAACCGCGCGGCCGCGGGGGCCGGTGATGTTGGCGCCGAGAGCGAGAGCTTGCTGCTGGAGCACAAGATCGAGGTATTGCAGGCCAGGCTGGGTCGAATTCCCTACCTCGATCCGATCGACCTGCGCTACCGCAACCGGGTCAAGGTGCCGGTGCCGAGCGCCAAGGCGGTGATGTTCTGTTTGATGGATGTCTCAGGCTCGATGGACGAGGCGCGCAAAGACTTGTCCAAGCGCTTCTTCATCCTGCTTTATCTGTTCCTGACGCAGCATTACGACAAGATCGACATCGTTTTTATCCGCCACCACACCCAGGCCCAAGAGGTCGAAGAGCAGGACTTCTTCCATGCCCGAGAGACCGGCGGCACCGTGGTCTCGAGTGCGCTGGTGTTGATGGAGGAGATCATCCGTGCCCGTTACTCGCCCAGCGAGTGGAACATCTACGGGGCACAAGCCAGTGACGGCGACAACTGGCACCACGATTCAGGCCGCTGCCGTGAGCTGCTGGCCGAGACCATCCTGCCCTTGTGTCGTTACTTCGCCTACGTGCAAGTGGCCGAAGAAGAGCAGAACCTGTGGTCCGAATACAGCCAGCTCATCGCGGGCCACCGCCACTTCGCGATGCGCAAGGCGGTCGAGGCTTCGCAGATCTATCCGGTTTTCCGCGACCTGTTCAAGAAGGAGGGCGTGAAATGACCCAAGCCCATAGCGACGGACGCGGGCCCTCTCCCGTTGGCGATGCCCGTGGCCCGGCCAAGCCGGATCCGCAGCGTCTGCTGGGCGGTGCCAGCACCAAGCCCTTGCGCGGCCCCTTGCCACTGAACAAGACCGCCGAGCGCCTGCCCTCGCCGAGCGACTGGACCTTCGAGCTGATTGACCAGTACCACGACGTGATCCGCGACACCGCTGAGCGCTACGGCCTCGACACCTACCCGAACCAACTCGAGATCATCACCGCTGAGCAGATGATGGATGCCTATGCCAGCGTGGGCATGCCGGTGACTTACCGTCACTGGAGCTACGGCAAGGAGTTCATCAGCACCGAGAAGAACTACAAGCGTGGCCACATGGGACTGGCCTATGAGATCGTGATCAATGCCAACCCCTGCATCAGCTATCTGATGGAGGAGAACACGATGGCGATGCAGGCGCTGGTGATCGCCCACGCGGCCTATGGCCACAACAGCTTCTTCAAGGGCAACTATCTGTTCCGGATGTGGACTGACGCGTCGTCGATCATCGATTACTTGGTCTACGCTAGGAACTTCGTCGCCGAATGCGAAGAGCGCCACGGGGTCGCGCTGGTCGAGGAATTTCTAGACTCCTGCCATGCGTTGCAGAACCATGGCGTCGACCGCTACCGTCGACCCAGTCGCAAGTCGCTGGCGCAGGAGCTCGCCGAGCGCGAAGACCGCGAGGCCTACGCACAGCGCCAGGTCAATGACTTGTGGCGCACGCTGCCCAAGCGCGCCGACAAGGCCGATGGGCCGATGGAGGCGCGGCGATTCCCAGAAGAGCCGCAGGAGAACCTGCTGTACTTCATCGAGAAGAACGCACCCTTGCTGGAGCCCTGGCAGCGCGAGATCTTGCGCATCGTTCGCAAGGTGGCGCAGTACTTTTACCCACAACGCCAGACCCAGGTGATGAACGAGGGCTGGGCGACGTTCTGGCACCACCGGTTGCTCAACCAGATGTACGACGACGGTTACCTCAGCGACGGTGTGATGATCGAGTGGCTGAAGTCGCACACCAACGTGGTCTACCAGCCGCGCGTCGGCGACAAGGCCTACGCCGGCTTCAATCCCTATGCGCTGGGCTTTGCGATGTTCACCGACATCAAGCGTATCTGCGAGCATCCCACCGACGAGGACCGGCAGTGGTTTCCGGCGATCGCGGGCGCCGACTGGGTGCCCACGCTGGATGCGGCGATGCGCAACTTCAAGGACGAAAGCTTCATCGGCCAGTACCTCAGCCCCAAGCTGATGCGCGACTTCAGACTATTTGCGATCCACGACGACGAGCAGCAAACTGAGCTCGAAGTCTGCGCGATCCACGACGATGCAGGCTATCGCCGGGTGCGGGAAGCGCTGTCGCAGCAGTACGACCTGGGATCGCGCGAGCCCAATATCCAGATCTGGAACGTCAACCTGCGCGGCGACCGCTCACTGACCCTGCGTCACTTCCAGCATCGCAACCGGCCGCTCGCCGAGGGCGCGCAAGAGGTGCTCAAGCATGTGGCCAGGCTCTGGGGTTTCGGCGTGCAGCTCGAGAGCAGCAACGCCATCGGTGACATCACCCAGCGCTGGACGGTGCCCGCGCCGAGCGCCTGAATCGGCGGTCAGCGCGCGAGCCTGCTGTCGCCGGCTCAGAGCGCGAAGATCTTGCCCGGGTTGAGGATGTTCTTCGGGTCCAGCGCGCGCTTGAGCACCCGCATCATCTGCACCGTGGCCATACCGGCCTCGTCGATCAGGAACCCCTGTTTGTGCAGGCCGATGCCATGCTCGCCGGTGCAAGTGCCTTCGAGCTTGAGCGCGTGGTGCACCAGCTGCTCGTTCAGCCGTTCGGCGGTGTCGCGCTCGGCGGGGATCGCCGGGTCGATCAGGTAGGCGATGTGGAAGTTGCCATCGCCGACATGGCCCACGATGTAGTAGGGCAGGCCGGCTTCGTCCGCTTCGCGCACCGCCAGGTCGATGCACTCGGCCAGGCGGGAGATCGGTACACAGGTGTCGGTGGTCACGGTGCGGCAGCCCGGATGGGATGACATGCCAGCAAAGTAGGCGCGATGTCGCGCAGTCCACAGACGGGTACGCTCCTCCGGCGTGGTGGCCCATTCGAAGTCCTCGCCGCCATGCTCGCTCGCCACCTCTTGCACCGTGCGAGCTTGCTCGGCCACGCTGGCCTCGCTGCCGTGGAACTCCATCAACAACATCGGCGCGACCCGCAGCGTTAGCTTGTCGTGCTGGTTGACCGCGCGCACCGCGTTGGCGTCGAGTAGCTCGCAGCGCGCGATCGGCACGCCCATCTGGATGATCTGGATGGCCGTGCTGACGGCCGCCGCGATGTCCGGGAAATTGCAGATCGCCGCCGACACCGACTCGGGCTGCGGGTAGAGCTTGACGGTGACCTCGGTGAGGATGCCCAAGGTGCCCTCGCTGCCCACCATCAGCCGCGTCAGGTCATAGCCTGCACTGGATTTCTTCGCGCGGGTGCCGGTGCGGATGATTTCGCCGCTGGCGGTGACCACCTGCAGCGCCAGCACGTTCTCGCGCATCGTGCCGTAACGGACCGCATTGGTGCCACTGGCACGTGTCGCGGCCATGCCGCCGATCGATGCGTCGGCGCCGGGATCGATCGGAAAGAATAGCCCGGTGTGGCGGATCTCATTGTTCAACTGGTTACGGGTGACGCCAGGCTGCACGGTCACCGTCAAGTCTTCGCTGTTGATGCGCAGCACCTTGTTCATCCGCGCGACATCGATGC
>CANFPU010000010.1 GCA_947448955.1 Burkholderiales bacterium | reverse complement strand
TGGTGCGAGGCTGCGGCATGGCACTTGAGCGCATGGAGCGGCTGGGGTCGATCTTCACCTCGGAGTAAGCCCGGTGCGGCCAGGCGCGTTTTCTCGGCTCGGGCGCGCCACCAGCGACGACCGCGCGCCAGCCGGGACAGACCGGATGACAGACCGCAAAAAATGGCCGGCGACGCTGGCCCAGGGCTGACTGACGATGCAGTTCGGCTCGATGGAACGCGACCCGCCGGCATTCTTCCGCCAAGGGCCGTCCGCACTGACCAAGCTGCTGCTGTTCTCGACCCTGGCCGTGGGACTGATGGCCGCAGACAGCCGCTGGCGGATGACCCAGCCGCTGCGCGCCGCGCTGGCCACGGCCTTGCTGCCCCTGCAGCAGTCCTTGCAGACGCCGATCGATCTGGCAACCAACGCCTTGAGCTACCTGCAAGGCATCAGGACTGCGCAGACCGCTGAACTGGCGGCCCGCACCCAGCTCGCACGCCAGTCTGAACGTGCGAACCGGATGGACCAGTTGATGGTCGAGAACGACCGCCTGCGGGCGCTGCTGGACCTGACACCGTCCCTGAAAGTCCGGTCGATCGCCGCTGAAATGCTGTACGAAGCGGGCGACCCGTACTCGCGCAAGCTGTTCATCAGCCGGGGCAGCACCCATGGGGTAGTGGCCGGCGCGCCGGTGGTCAATGATTCCGGCGTGCTGGGCCAGATCACCGAGGTCTACCCCTTGAGCGCGGTGGTCACCTTGCTGACCGACCGCGACGCAGCGATTCCGGTCCTCAACACGCGCAGCCGTCAGCGCGGCGCTGCTTTCGGCGGGGCCGAGGGCGGCAGCGCGATGGAGCTGCGCTTCATGGCCGGCAATGCTGACGTGCTGGTCGGCGATGTGCTGACCACCAGCGGCGTCGACGGCGTCTACCCTCCCGGGCTGCCGGTGGCCACGGTGTCGCGGGTCGAACGGCGCTCCGACGTTGGCTTCGCGCGCATCCTGCTGACACCCGCCTCAGGCATGGACGGTGTGCGTCACCTGCTGGTTCTCGAGCCGATGGCAGCACAGATGACTGCGCGACCCGATCCGCCGCCAATCGACAAGTCGGCGGCCCGGGCCACCACGCGGTCCGGCCTGCCCGGCCGGCCGGCGGCGCGCAGCGCCGAGGGCGCATCCCGATGACGCCGCATGCAGGCTGTGGGGGTGGGTCATGATCATGCCGCGCGGCTCCGACCAGCTGCTGCTGCCGGTCAACCCCTGGTTCATCGCGCTGACGCTGGTCGCCGCCATGCTGCTGGAGATGCTGCCACTGGGCCGTCATCCCGCGGCTCCGGACTTGCTGGCGCTGGTGCTGGTGTTCTGGAACGTTCACCAACCTCGGCGCGTCAGCGTCGGATTGGCCTTTGTCGTGGGGCTGGTGATGGACGTCCACCAGGCGGCGCTGCTGGGCCAACACGCATTGGCCTACACCTTTCTAAGTTTCCTGGCCGTCACCGTGCACCGCCGGGTGTTGTGGTTTTCACTGAGCGCGCAGGCGCTGCATGTGTTGCCAATATTTGTCGCCGGCCATGCCGCATCCTTGTTCGCGCGTTTGATCGCTGGCGGTATGTTCCCGGGCTGGTGGTTGCTCGCAGCACCCTTGCTTGAGGCCATGCTGTGGCCGGCGGTGGTCAAGCTGCTGCTCGCGCCACAGCGCCGGGCACCGAACCCCGACCAGAACCGGCCACTCTAGGTCATCGGCATGACTGAGTTGAAGGACCTCGAGCGCGAACTGAACCGGTTCAACACCCGGCTGATCATCGGGGCGATGTTTGTACTGCTCTGCTTCGGTCTGCTGATGAGCCGACTGGTCTGGCTGCAGGTCTTTCGCCATGAGGAGTTCGCGCTGCAGGCCGAAGCCAACCGTGTCGCCGTGGTGCCGGTAGTGCCCAACCGCGGTTTGATCGTTGACCGCAATGGCGTGGTGCTGGCAACCAATTACTCGGCCTACACGCTGGAAATCACGCCGGCCAAAGTGAGCCGCGAGCTCGACGCAGTGATCGACAGCCTGAACCAGTTGCTGGAGATCTCGCCGCGAGACCGCCGTCGCTTCAAACGCTTGCAAGAGGAGAGCAAGAGCTTCGAATCGCTGCCGATCCGGACCAAGCTCAGTGAAGAGGAAGTCGCGCGCTTCATCGCCCAGCGCTTCCGTTTCCCGGGCGTGGACGTCCGCGCAAGACTGTTCCGCAGCTACCCGGCCGGCGAGGTCGGAAGCCACCTGATCGGTTACATCGGCCGCATCAACAGCGCCGAGAAAAAGCTGATGGAAGACTGGGACGACGAGGTGCTGGCCAATTACCGGGGCACCGAGGTCATCGGCAAACTGGGCTTGGAGCAGCGCTACGAACGCGAGCTGCACGGCATCACGGGCTTCGAAGAGATGGAGACCTCGGCCGGTGGCCGCGCTGTCAGACGCTTGAAAAGCCACTCGGCCACGCCTGGCAATACCTTGGTGCTGTCGATCGATATCAAGCTGCAGGCGCTGGTCGAGCAGATGTTTGGCGATCGGCGTGGCGCACTGGTCGCCATCGACCCGCGATCGGGCGAGGTGCTGGCCTTCGTCAGCAAACCCGCATTCGACCCCAACCTCTTTGTCGACGGCATCGACCTCGAGAGCTGGCGGGGCCTCAATGAAAGCCTGGACAAGCCGCTGCTCAACCGGGCGCTGCGCGGCACCTACCCGCCAGGCAGCACCTTCAAGCCCTTTCTGGCGATGGCCGCGCTGACCACCGGCAAGCGCAGCGCCAGCGCGATCATCCAAGACAGCGGCAGCTACATGTTCGGTGGGCATGAGTTCCGCAGCCACGGGGATGTCGGCCTGGGCGCGGTGGACATGCGGCGCGCCATCGTGCAGTCGAGCAACGTCTATTTCTACTCATTGGCCAACGAGCTGGGGGTCGACCTGATGCACGATCAACTCGAACCCTTGGGCTTGGGGCGCAAGACCGGCATCGATCTGGACGGCGAGCTCAGCGGACTGCTGCCATCGACCGATTGGAAGAGGCGCGCTTACAAGAAGCCTGAGCAGCAGAAGTGGTATGCCGGTGAAACAATTTCGCTGGGCATCGGCCAGGGCTACAACAGCTTCACGATGCTTCAGCTGGCCGCCGCGACCGCCACCCTGGCCTCGGGGGGCATGCGCTTTGAGCCTCGCCTGGTTCGAGAGGTGCGCGATGTGGTCAGCCATGCCGTGACGAAGGTGGCGGGCCAGGCTTTGCGCCCGCTGGATTTCAAACCTGAGCATGTCGCGCTGATCAACAGCGCGCTGCACGGTGTCACGCAGGAAGGCACTTCGATGCGGGTTTTCGCGGGCGCGCCGTACAAGACCGGTGGCAAGACCGGCACTGCCCAGGCGGTGGGCATCCGCGCCAACGAGAAGTACAACGCCGCCAAGCTGTCAGAGTACCAACGCGACCATTCGCTCTACACCGCGTTCGCGCCGCTCGAGTCACCGACGATCGCATTGGCCGTGATCGTCGAGAACGCCGGTTTCGGGGCGGCAGCGGCCGCGCCAATCGCGCGCCGCGTCTTCGATTACATGTTGGCGGGGCAATGGCCCAGCGAGGAAGACATGGTCGCGACCCGCGAAGGCCGCAGCGTGGCGCCCATTGGCACGTCGCGCCAGACCGCCGACCTGAGCCTGGCAGACATCGGCCTGTCCTCGCTGGCACCATCTGCGCAGACCAGCGCGCCAACAGTGACCCACGCCGCGTCCAGCGCAGCGAACAGCGCAGCAAACAGCGCAGCATCCTCCGCATTGAGCAAGCCAGCCGCCAGCGGCACGCCACCGGCCAGGAGCGGGCCGTGAACAAACTGCTCGAGAGTCCAATGCTTCGACTGCGGCCCATCCTGTCGGGCTTCGACCTGCCACTGCTGGCCGTGGTGCTGGCGCTGGCCAGCCTAGGGTTGCTGACGATGTACTCGGTGGGCTACGACCACGGCAGCCGCTTCGTCGACCATGGCCGCAACATGTTGCTGGCCGCGACCTTGATGTTCCTGATCGCCCAGGTGCCGCCGCATCGGCTGCTGAGCTTGGCGGTCCCGCTCTACGCGATCGGCGTCACGCTGCTGGTGGCCACCGCGCTGTTCGGCGTCACCAAGAAGGGCGCCACCCGCTGGCTCAACCTCGGCGTGGTGATCCAACCCAGTGAGATCCTCAAGTTGGCGATGCCTTTGATGCTGGCATGGTGGTTCCAGAAGCGCGAGGGCCAGCTGCGCTTGTTCGATTTTCTGGTGGCCGGCCTGTTGTTGCTGGCGCCGGTGGGCCTGGTGGTCAAGCAACCTGATCTGGGCACCGCGCTGCTGGTCCTCTCGAGCGGGCTGTATGTGATCTATTTTGCTGGGCTGTCTTGGCGCCTGATCGTGCCGGTCACGCTGCTGGCCACGCTGGCCATCACGGCGCTGGTGGTCAGTGGCGATGCACTGTGTCAGCCTGAGGTGTCATGGCACGGGATGCGGGATTACCAAAAGCAACGCGTCTGCACGCTGCTCGATCCCAGCACCGATCCGCTGGGCAAGGGTTTTCACATCATCCAGGGCATGATCGCGATCGGTTCGGGTGGGATCACCGGCAAGGGGTTCATGAGCGGCACCCAGACGCACCTGGAATTCATCCCCGAACGCACAACCGACTTCATCTTCGCCGCGTTCGCCGAAGAGTTTGGCCTGCTGGCCGGCACCGGGCTGGTGCTGGGATTCAGCTTCCTGATCTTGCGTGGACTGTGGATCGCCGCGCATGCGCCGACCCTGTTCGCCCGACTGCTGGCGGGCGCGTTGAGCCTGGGGTTTTTCACCTACGCCTTCGTCAACATGGGCATGGTCAGCGGCATCCTGCCGGTGGTGGGCATCCCGTTGCCATTCATCAGCTATGGCGGCACCGCGATGGTCACCCTCGGTGTGGCGCTGGGAATGCTGATGTCGATTGCCCGCAGCCGCGGGCTGATGCAGCGGTAGTCTCACCGCTGACGTGCCTGCGGCACCCACCTCCGGGTGGCGCTGACAGCGGCAAGGAAGCGCCAAGTTCCCGGCGACCGCTTGACGCACCCCCATTGGCCGACCCGGAGACCTGAAGATGACCCTGCTGCACACCCCCGTCGCTTTCATCGGCATCGGCAACATGGGACTGGCGATGGCACTGCGGCTGCGCGACGCTGGGCAGCCCGTGCGGGTGCACGACATCGACTTGACGCGCCAGGCGCTGGCCGCCGCGTCCGGCGCCGAACTGGCCGACTCGCCAGCGGCCGTGGCCGCCGGCTGCGCGCTGCTGATCGTGGTCGTCGTCGATGCGGCGCAGACCGAAGCCGTGCTGTTCGGCCCAGCGGGCGCCGCCGCAGCCTTGCCGCCCGGTGCCACGGTGATGCTGTGCCCGACCATCGCGCCGGCCGACATCGAACGGCTGGCCGCCAGACTGGACGAGGCTGGCCTGGGCTGTCTGGACGCGCCGATGTCGGGCGGACCGGCGCGCGCACGCGACGGCAGCATGAGCCTGATGGTGGCCGCACCCGATGCGCTGTGGGCTAGCCATCAGCGACTGCTGCGGCATGTCGCGGCCCGCCTCTTCCATGTCGGCAAACGGCCGGGCGATGGCGCGCGCACCAAGCTGGTCAACAACCTGTTGGCGGCGACCAACCTGGCGGCCGCGGCCGAGGCCATCGCGCTGGCTGAGCAGCTGGGGCTGGATGGCGCGCAGACGCTGGCGGTGATCGAGCAGTCCAGCGGCCACAGCTGGATCGGCGCCGACCGGATGGCCCGCGCGCTAGCTGGCGATTTCGAACCGCGCGCCCACACCACGCTGCTGGCCAAGGATTCGACGCTGGCGCTGGCGATGGCGGCGGAGGCCGGTATCACGCCGACACTCGGCACCCAGGCCGCGGCCATGTTCCAGGCCGCGCTGGCAGCCGGTTACGGCGGCGAGGACGATGCCAGGCTGCTCAGCCTGGTCCGACAGCGGTGGCACCCGGCATCTCACTCGCCAGCACCGCCACCTCGCTCAAAGCCTTGCTGAGCGCGAAGCGCACGGTGAACAAAGCGCCTGGGCCCATGCCCTGCGCTGCCGCAATGCCGCGCGGCCGGGCATCGGCGATGGCCAACTCGGCGCCGTGCTGTTGCACGATCTCGCTGACGATGGCCAGCCCCAGTCCGCTACCGTCCACATTGGTGCCCAGTGCGCGGTAGAACGGCTGCAGCACCAACGCGCGCTCGGCCTCGGCAATGCCGGGACCCGTGTCCTCCACCTGCAGCACCACGACCTGGCCAAAAGGGTCGTCCATCACGCGCACCGTAACCGTGCCGCCAGCGGGGGTGTATTGCAGCGCGTTGTCGACCAGGTTGCGCACCAGTTCGCGCACCAACGTCGGCTGGCCCAACATCTGGCGCTGGCCGGCGTTGGACCGCTGCGGGTCTGGGCCTTCGTAACCGAGGTCGATCCGCTTGTCCATGGCCCGGGGCACGAAGTCGCGAACCGTCTCGCGCGCCAATTCGGCCAGGTCCACCGACTCGGGCGGGCGGGCCAGGATCTTGGCCTCGGCCCTGGCCATCGCCAGCAACTGACTGACCATGTGCGCCGCGCGCTCGCTGGCATGGGCGATCTGTTGGAGCGAGCGCTTGAGCGCCTGCGGGTCGTGTTCGCCGGCGTCAATCTCGCGCTGCGCCAGTTCGGCCTGCATGCGCAAGCCTGCCAACGGCGTCTTGAGCTGGTGCGCCGCATCGGCCAAGAAGTGCTTTTGCGCGCTGATCGACTGGTCCAGCCGGCCCAGCAGGTCGTTGATTGCGCCGACCAAGGGCGCCACCTCCTCGGGCACATCGCGCTCGGCGATCGGGCTGAGGTCATTGGCTTCACGTCGGCGGATCCGCCGCTGTAACTCGTTGAGCGGCTTGATGCCCCGGGTCAGGGCAAACCACACCAACAATACCGCCAAGGGCAGCACGACGAACTGCGGCACGATCACGCCCTTGATGATCTCGGTGGCCAGCCGAGAGCGCTTGTCCAGCGTCTCGGCCACCTGCACCAGCGGCGGCGTCTCGCCCGGCCTCCCGGTACCCGGCAACCACAAGTAAGCCACCCTCACCGCGTCGGCGTGCACCTCGTCGTCTCGGTATTTCAAAGCCTGCGCAGGACCGGCAGGCTCGTCGGGCACCGGCAGGTCGCGCTCGCCAGCAATGAATTCGCCGCGCGCCCCCAAGAGCTGGAAATACACTTTTTCGGCATCGTCGGTGCGCAGCACCTCGGCCACCACCTCGGGCAAACGCAGCCGGATCACCGTGGCCTGGTCCGCGCTGCCGGGTGCCATCACGACCTGACGGGCCACCGTGCGCGCAAGCTCGGCCAGATCGCGATCGAACGGCCGGCTCGCAACGTTTTGGGCCACCAGCCAAGTCAACGCCACGCTCATCGGCCACAGCAGCAACAGCGGCGCGAGCATCCAGTCAAGGATCTCGCCGAAGAGCGAGCGCTGCTCTTTCGGTCGCGGTTCGATCTCGTTGGGCAAAGGCATGGCGGGCCCGAGCATAGGGCCTGACACCCGCCAGGCCACGCGATCAGGCGGGGATTTTCTCGAGGCAGTAACCCAGGCCGCGCACCGTGGCGATGCGAATCGGCCCTTGCTCGATCTTCTTGCGCAAACGGTGGATGTAAACCTCGATCGCGTTGTTGCTGACCTCCTCGCCCCACTCGCACAGCCGCTCAACCAATTGATCCTTGCTGACGAGCCGACCCGCTCGCTGCAACAAGACCTCGAGCAGGCTGAGTTCTCGCGCGGACAACTCGACCATCTGGTCTGCGATATAGGCGACGCGGCCCGTGGCGTCAAAAGTTAACGGGCCGTGCTTGATCACGCTGCTGGCACTGCCCAAGCCACGGCGGGTCAGCGCGCGAACCCGGGCCTCCAGCTCTTGCAACGAAAAGGGCTTGGCCATGTAATCGTCGGCGCCCAGGTCCAATCCCTTGACCCGCTGCTCGACGCTGTCAGCCGCCGTCAGGATCAGCACCGGCATCGAGGATCCGCGACCGCGCAACTTGCGCAACACGTCAAATCCGTGCATCTTCGGCAGCCCCAAGTCGAGGATCACCAGGTCGAAATCATGGGTGGCCAGCGCGGCATCGGCCTCGCTGCCGCTACCCACCTGATCTACGGCATAGCCGCTGGCACGCAAAGCGCGCAACAATCCGTCGGCAAGCACTTGGTCGTCTTCAGCGATCAGAATCCGCATCATGGGTCCCCTGCTTCGCGACGCCCTCCAGCAGGGCTTCCGTGGCGATTGATTTTAGGCAGGACAGGCACCGTCCGAGGCGGTGTATGCATCAGGTCCCTCGGAATGATTGCCCTGAGGAATTTGTCAACCAGTACTGTACAAACGTACAGCTTTCCAACACAATCGGCATTTCCAACCAGGAGAGCCGCGATGGACGCACCCGTGAAAGCATTGAACACTGAAAAGACCAAAGCGCTGGCCGCGGCACTTGCCCAGATCGAAAAGCAGTTCGGCAAGGGCTCGATCATGCGGCTGGGCGCCGGCGAGGTGGTCGACGCCATAGAGGTCGTGTCCACCGGTTCGCTGGGCCTGGACATCGCGCTCGGCGTCGGCGGCCTGCCGCGCGGCCGGGTGGTCGAAATCTACGGCCCTGAATCTTCAGGCAAGACCACGCTGACCTTGCAGGTCGTGGCTGAAATGCAAAAGCTCGGCGGCACCTGTGCCTTCATCGACGCCGAGCACGCACTCGATGCACAGTACGCGCAAAAGCTCGGCGTCAACCTGCAGGAGATGCTGATCAGCCAGCCCGACACCGGCGAACAAGCGCTCGAAATCGTCGATGCGCTGGTGCGATCAGGCTCGGTCGACTTGGTCGTGATCGACTCAGTCGCTGCGCTGACCCCGAAAGCCGAGCTCGAAGGCGAGATGGGTGATTCGCTGCCCGGCCTGCAGGCGAGGTTGATGAGTCAGGCGCTGCGCAAGCTGACGGGCACGGTCAAGAAGACCAACACGATGGTCATCTTCATCAACCAGATCCGCATGAAGATCGGCGTGATGTTCGGCAGCCCCGAGACCACCACCGGTGGCAACGCGCTGAAGTTCTATTGCTCCGTCCGGCTCGACATCCGCCGCACAGGCAGCATCAAACGCGGCGAAGAGGTGATCGGCAGCGAGACCAGGGTCAAAGTGGTCAAGAACAAGGTCGCGCCGCCGTTCAAGACCGCCGAGTTCGACATCCTCTACGGCGAAGGCATCAGCCGAGAAGGCGAGGTCATCGATCTGGGCGTCGAGGCCAAGATTGTCGAAAAATCCGGGTCCTGGTACGCCTACAAGGGCGAGAAGATTGGCCAGGGCAAAGACAACGCGCGCGAGTTTCTGCGCGAAAACCCAGACATCGCGCTCGAGATCGAGAACCAGGTTCGCGAGGCCTTGGGTGTGCCACTGCAAGCAGCTGCGCTGACCAAAGAAACCGGCCAGGAAACCACCGATTGAGCCCGCTGCCAGGCGTTGCAGGCCCGGGCGCCTTCGGGTCGGATTGATCGTCCGACATGCCCCCGCGTCCGGCATCGATCAAGGTGCGTGCGCTGCAGTGGCTGGCGCAGCGCGAGCACAGCCCTGTCGAGTTACGCGACAAGCTGTTGCGGCTGCTGGCGCACCCACCCCATCCCACCCGACAGGCGCTAGACCCAGACCAGCCTGATCATGAGAGACCGGAAGCACCCGATCCCTCGATAGAAGTCGATGCCTTGCTGCAGTGGCTGGCGACGCGAGGCTACCTGTCGGAAGCACGTTTCACCGAATCACGCATCCACGCTCGCCAGGCCCGCTTTGGCAATCTGAGGATCCGGCATGAGTTGCAACAGCACGGGATCCGCCTGGATGACCAGGCCAAGCAGTCGCTGCAGCAATCCGAGTTGCAGCGCGCCCGGGATGTGTGGCGCAAGAAGTACGACCAGCCCGCAATCGACGCCGCAGGCCGTGTTCGGCAGATGCGCTTTCTGGCTGGGCGTGGTTTTTCGATCGAAGTCGTGCGCCGCGTCGTGACCGGCATCGATCCTCCAGACGGCGATGACCCTGAAGCGGATTCAAGCTGACACGCCAACGGAACTCGCGCAGGGCTTGAAGTGATGCGGCATCGCAGCATGATAAATTGCTGCTTTTGACAGCTTTGACGATTGACCTGCTTCACGGGGCGGCCGTCACCTGACGCTCAGCCCGGCCACTGCCGGGCACCAACTTGCCGCGAGTCCACGATGAAGATCCACGAATACCAGGCCAAAGACATCCTGCGCCAGTTTGCAGTACCGGTGCCACGCGGCATTGCCGCGTTCACGGTGCAAGAAGCCGTCGAGGCGGCGCAAAAGCTCGGCGGCGCTGTCTGGGTCGTCAAAGCCCAGATCCATGCCGGCGGCCGCGGCAAGGGCGGTGGCGTCAAGCTCGCACGATCGATCGACGAGGTCCGCCAGCTCGCCGGCGAGATCCTGGGCATGCAACTCATCACCCACCAGACCGGCCCGACAGGCCAGAAGGTGCGCCGTCTGCTGATCGAGGAAGGTGCTTCGATCGTCAAGGAGTACTACGTCGCCGCACTGACCGACCGCGCGACCCAGCGCGTGGCGATGATGGCCAGCTCCGAGGGCGGCATGGACATCGAGGAAGTCGCGCACAGCACGCCCGAGAAGATCCTCAAGGTCTTCGTCGACCCCGCGCTGGGCCTGACCGAGGCACAAGCGCTGGAACTGGCGTCCGGCATTGGCGTGCCTGCGGCCAGCCAGGCGCAGGCTGTCGACGTGCTGCAAAAGCTCTACCGCTGCTACATGGAGACCGACGCGAGCTTGGCCGAGATCAACCCGCTGATCCTGGAAGCCTCAGTGGACGGCAAGCCGGGCGGCATCAAGGCGCTGGACGCGAAGTTCAACTTCGACCCCAACGCGCTGTTCCGCCACCCCGAGATCGTCGCCTGCCGCGACCTGGACGAAGAAGACGCGGCCGAGATCGAGGCCAGCAGGTTCGACCTCGCCTACATCAGCCTGGACGGCAACATCGGCTGCTTGGTCAACGGCGCCGGTCTGGCCATGGCCACGATGGACGCGATCAAGCTGTTTGGCGGCGAGCCGGCCAACTTTCTCGACGTGGGCGGCGGCGCCACCCCCGAGAAGGTGACCGAGGCCTTCAAGATCATGCTGAAGAACCCGCATGTCAAAGGCATCTTGGTCAACATCTTCGGCGGGATCATGAAGTGCGACACCATCGCCGACGGCGTGATCGCGGCGTGCAAGGCAGTCAATCTGTCGGTGCCGCTGGTGGTGCGGATGAAAGGCACCAACGAGGACCTGGGCAAGAAGATGCTGGCCGACAGCGGCCTGCCCATCATCGCCGCCGACACCATGGCCGAGGCGGCCGCCAAGATTGTCCAAGCGGTGAAATGACCCATCCCTGTAGCGCCTGCGGTGCTGCCCCTCAAGGGGGCGCCGCCAGCGGCCCGGCCAGGCCGGTTACGCGGCGTCTGCTTGGGCGATCCCATTGGTACGGCCTGCGGGCCCACTGAATAGAGCACAACATGTCCATCCTGATCAACAAAGACACCAAGGTCATCACCCAGGGCATCACCGGCAAGACCGGTCAGTTCCACACCCGGGGCTGCGCGGCCTATGCCAACGGCAAGAACGCCTTCGTCGCCGGTGTGAACCCGAAGAAGGCCGGCGAGGATTTCGAAGGCATCCCGATCTACGCCAACGTGACCGAGGCGGCACGCCAGACCGGCGCGACCGTCAGCGTGATCTACGTGCCGCCGCCGGGTGCGGCCGCAGCGATCTGGGAAGCGGTCGAAGCCGACCTGGACCTGGCGATCTGCATCACCGAAGGCATCCCGGTTCGCGACATGCTTGAGTTGCGCAACAAGATGCGCGCCAAGGAGGCCGCAGGCGGCAAGCGCACGCTGCTGCTGGGGCCGAACTGCCCGGGGCTGATCACGCCCGAGGAGATCAAGATCGGCATCATGCCGGGCCACATCCACCGCAAGGGTCGGATCGGCGTGGTCTCGCGATCGGGCACGCTGACCTATGAAGCGGTGGCGCAGTTGACCGAGATCGGGCTGGGCCAGAGTTCGGCGGTGGGCACCGGTGGCGATCCGATCAATGGTCTGAAGCACATCGATGTGATGAAGCTGTTCAACGACGATCCCGACACCGATGCGGTGATCATGATCGGTGAGATCGGCGGCCCGGACGAGGCGGAAGCCGCGCGCTGGTGCAAGGCCAACATGAAGAAACCCATCGTCGGCTTCATCGCCGGCGTCACCGCGCCAGCGGGCAAGCGCATGGGACATGCTGGCGCGCTGATCTCAGGCGGGGCCGACACCGCAGACGCCAAGCTGGCGATCATGGAGGAATGCGGTTTCAGCATCACCCGCAACCCCAGCGAGATGGCCAAGTTGCTCAAGGCGCTGCTGTGAGGGCTTGAGGCCTGGGCGCAGTGCCTCGGCCATCGGCCCGGGAAGGCTGCGTAGAAGTACCAATCGTCCGGCCGGCGGGCTTTCCTACACTCCAGCCTGGCTTTAAACCTTGCGCGAAGCCCTGACTCGCGCTGGCACCCCTTCCCGGAGAGCTTCATGGAATTCACCTCGGCTGCCTTCTGGGCCGCACTCGGATCGATCATCCTGGCCAACGTCCTGCTGTCGGGAGACAACGCAGTGGTGATCGCGATGGCCGCTCGATCGCTGCCGGCGCACCAGCAGAAAAAGGCCATCTTCTACGGCAGCGCCGCGGCGATCGTGATGCGTATCGTGCTGACGCTGATCGCGGTGGAGATGCTCAAGTGGCCTTTCCTCAAGATCGTTGGTGGACTGTTGCTGGTCTACATCGGCGTCACCCTGCTGCTCGAGGACGACGAAGGCGGCGACCAGGGCGGTCCCGTCAATGATGGCCTGCTCACCGCCATCCGAACGATCCTGATCGCCGATCTGGTGATGAGCCTGGACAACGTGCTGGCGGTGGCTGCCGCAGCCAAAGGCGACACGGTGCTGCTGGTGCTCGGCCTGGGCATCAGCATTCCGCTGATCATCTTCGGCAGCACCTTGCTGCTCAAGGTGATGGAGCGCTTCCCCATCATCATCACGCTGGGCGCCGCATTGCTGGGGTTTCTGGCGGGTGAGATGATCTTCACCGATCCAGCAACGATCAAGCAGTTCGGTCAGCTGTCTGCCAACCTGGTCAGCGCAGCAGGCGTTGCTGGCGCGCTGCTGGTGGTCGCCTTGGGCAGGTTCCTCCAGCGCCGACAGGCAGCCAAACAGTCGGACTGAGCCGGGCGGGGCTGCTGACCCGCGGACACCAAACGCGGCGCTACGGGGGCGCCGTAGCCAAGCCGTGCTAAGGTAACTGGCCATTGGGTTTAGCGACGGCACATGGTCCGGTTTCCTCCCAGCAGTCTGGCATCAGCCGGCATGGCCACGGGCCGACTCGGTGCTGTCCTGGCCGGTCGCTACCGATTGGGCCCGACCATCGGCAACAGCGCCATGGCCAACGTTCTGCAAGCGCTGGACCTGCACAGTGGCGAGCAGGTGGCGATCAAGATGATCGACTTGCCTGCCGACCTGGTGCAGCGCCGCCGATGGCTGGAACGTCTAAGCCGCGAGGCCGATCTGGGTCGGCAACTTCATCACCCAGACATCCTGAACGTGCTGGCAACAGGCTTGAACGAGTCCCAGGCCTGGATCGTTTTAGAGCGCGTCTGCGGCGCCGATCTCAGCCGCTACACCCAGCCCAGCCGATTGCTGCCCGAGACCCTGGTGTTGCGCATTGGCGCCAGGCTGGCCGCTGCGCTGGCTCATGCCCATGTGCAGGGCATCGTTCACCGCGACCTCAAACCCGCGAACGTGTTGGTCAACCTGGCCGAGGGACAAGTCAAACTGGCTGATTTCGGCATCGCCCGATGGGACGATACGGACATGACCCGCACCGGATTGACCCTGGGCACGCCATCCTACATGGCGCCAGAACTGCTGACGGGCACAGACGCCAGCCGGGCCAGCGACGGCTACGCGCTAGGGGTGCTGCTGTTCGAGATGTTCACCGGCCGCCGGCCACACCTGGCTTCGTCACTGGGCGAGTTGCTGCACCAGATCGCCCGAGAGCCTCCCACAGCGCTCGCCAGCCTGAGACCGGACTTGCCCGCACCCGTGCTGGTGGCGATCGAACAGTTGTTGGCGTGCGACCCGGCCCAACGGCCCGACGACCTTGCCCGGTGGGGCGCTGGACTGGCCCGACTTGCCGCGATGATGTCGCAACGGCTGTGGCCTGATGTCGTGACGCGGCTGTAGCGGCTGCTGTAAACCCACGACGCGCTGAGCAAAATCGGCCAAGCCATGATCCACGCCGCAAACCGGGCGGGTCGCAGGGGCCCTGTTTAGCGGATACTCCTCAGGGTGCAGGGGGGCAGGGTCAAGTATCGACGCGGGGGCAGTGCTGGCGCGCAAGCAAGCGCCGGCGCGAGGCCTCGCCTGGGGGCGTGCCGGCACGATCCATTCAAAAAGGTCAAGCATGGGCAAGCTGCTGGTGTCGTTGGACGGTGTGGTCCTCCAGGAAGTGCAGATCACCAAGGACACGACCACGCTCGGTCGGCGTCCCTACAACGACATCGTGATCGACCACTTGACCGTCAGCGGCGAGCACGCGCTGGTGCACATGGTCGGCCAAACCGTCTACATCGAAGACCTCAACAGCACCAACGGCACTTACATCAACGGCAAGGCCACCCGGAAGCAGCAACTCAGCCCGCTCGACACGGTCGAGATTGCCAGGTACAAGATCCGTTATTTGCTCGACACAGACGACCCGGCAAGCGAGTGGGCCGCACAAGGAGGTGACGCGGCTGACCTCAACGGCCCGCCCTCGTCGCCGACCACGTTCTATGCCGCGCCGGCCTTGCCGGGCGAACTCGACAGCGTGGGTGGCGCGTCCATCAAGGTGCTCAGTGGCGCAGCGGCTGGCCGCGCGGTGGTCTTGACCAAAGGGATCACCACCATCGGCAAGCCCGGCGTGCTGGTGGTATCGATCACCAAGCAAGCCGAAGGCTATGTGCTGGCCCATGCCGAAGGCGCGCCGCAGCCTTGCATCAATGGCGTGCCCTTGCAGGGCAAGACCGCGTCACTCAGTCACGGCGACCTGATCGAGTTGGACGGCACGCAAGTGCAGTTCCTGTGCGACTGAGCCAGGTCTTTCGCGCCGCGTGAAAAAGTCCTCGGCTCGGGCGGGGGCGGTCTGCGTGGCTCGCTAGGCCGTGCGAAAAATCGCAGTCCCGCACTTGCCACCACCCGCCTGGCCCTGCACCATCGACGCTCCGCAGCACCCGCAATGCACGCCCACACCGCAGTCTCCGAGGCCACCAATAACCATGCAAATCCGTGTCCTCGGCTGCTCGGGCGGGATAGCTGCCGGCTGCCGCACCACCGCATTTCTGGTCGACGAGGACCTGCTGGTCGACGCCGGCACTGGCTTGGGCGACCTCAGCCTGGACGAACTGGCGCGCATCGACCACATCCTGCTCAGCCACTCCCACCTCGACCATGTACTCGGCGTGCCGCTGCTGGCCGACAGCGTGATTCGACGCCGGGCGGGCCGACCACCAATCCAGGTGCATGGCCTGCAAGCCACGGTGACCGCGCTGCGCGACCATGTGTTGAACGGCGTGATTTGGCCCGATTTCACCCGCCTGCCCAGCGCCGACCATCCGGTGTTGGCGCTGCAGACTTTCGACATCGGTCAGGTGCTGCTGTTCGGCGAGCGACGCGTCGAGGTGCTGCCGGCCCGGCACACTGTGCCGGCGGTGGGGTTCGCGCTGCTCGGCCCAGGCGATGACGGCGCCTGGGTTTTCACCGGCGATACCGGCCCGAACCCGGCGCTGTGGCAACGGTTGCGATCGATGCGGGTTCGACACCTGGTGATCGAGACCACCTTCCGCGACGCAGATCAACCGGTGGCCGCTGCCAGCCGACACCTGCACCCGGCAACGCTGGGCCTCGAACTGGCCCAACTGGCGCACGGCGTCGAGGTTTACGTCACCCATGTCAAACCTGGGGAGATGGCCACCGTGATGGCCGAGATCGCCGCGCTCGACCCGCGCCACCGCATCGAAACCCTGGCGGCGGGGCAGCTGATGACGCTGAACTGACGGCGTGATGCTGACAACAAACGTCCACCCAACGGGACGGCATGTGACGGATTTCGGCAGTGACGACCACCAAAGTGTGTCAAATTTGCCGGCCGATACCGAAAAAACGGGAAAATCGGGTTGGCACGCGAACTGCACTGCTGAGTTGTCCTCACCCTCAAACCACTCTCCCGGAGAGACATCCATGAAGCGCATTCAGCAAGGTTTTACCCTCATTGAACTGATGATCGTCGTTGCGATCATCGGCATCTTGGCGGCGGTGGCATTGCCGGCGTACCAGAGTTACATCAAGCGTGCAGCGTACAGCGAGGTCATCAGTGGCATGGAGCCCGCCAAGATCGGCGTTAGCGAATGCTTCAACACGACAGGCGCGCTGACCACCTGCAGCGACGGGGCGGACGGCGTACCGGCTGCTGTGACCGGCAAGCTCGGGGGCGCACTGTCCGCCATCAGTACCGCGGCCGGTGTGATCACCGCGACGCCCAATGACTTCAAGGGCATTGCGAAAGCCGAGACTTGCGTGCTCACACCGGCTGCCGATGCTGGCGCGCTCAAGTGGGCTTATTCAGGCGCTTGCGTGACGGCCGGCTACGCGAAGAACTGATTCTGAGCCGATTCAAAAGAGCAACACAGCCACTGCCAAACAGCCGCCTACGGGCGGCTTTTCAGTGCTTGGTCCAGCAGTCGGGTCGGATCGCGATCCGCTGTCCCCCGCTTGACGCAGAAGACAAGGTGGCAGACCGAACATCAGCGCCATGAACCCAATGACCAGACCGCTGACCCCAGGCGTCGCCGCGCAGCACGCGCTGCCGCCGGGCAGGCCGCTGCCCATGAAAGGTCCCGATGTGTCGGTCGAGCGCCGCGCCGACGGGGCCGTCGTGCTGCGATCAAACCATCAGCCCGGCGAGGGCCCGCGCTCGATCGCCCATCTGCTCAAGTCCCGAGCCGAGTCGCATCCCGACCGACCCTGGATGAAACAGCGAACACCCGGCCATGGTCCCTGGCGACAGGTGACCTATGGCGAGGCGCTGCGCGCTGCAGAGTCGATCGCCCAGTGGTTACTGGTCCGCGGGCTGAACGCTGCCGACAGCGTGATGGTGCTGTCGGCCAACTCGATCGAGCACGCGCTGTTGACCCAGGGCTGCTACGCCGCGGGCGTGCCGATCGCGCCGATCAGCCCAGCCAACTCGTTGATCTCCAGCGACCACGCCAAGCTCAAACATTGCGCCGCCGTGCTAAGGCCTCGGGTCGTCTTCGCGCAGTCAGGCGAGCTGTTCGCGCGCGCCTTCAAGACCCTGCGCGAAATGAACCCCGATCTGGTGGTCGTCACGGCCGACGGCCGGGGCGACGGCGTGACCGCGCTTTCCGAGTTGATGGCGACAGTGGCCACCCCCGCCGTGGACGCAGCGCGCGAGTCATTGGGCCACGCGACAGTGGCCAAGTACTTGTTCACCTCGGGCTCGACCGGCATGCCCAAGGGCGTGCCGCAGACCTTCGGCATGATGGCCGGCGTGATCGCCGGGCAGGAGGGCTTGCGCGCTGAACCGGTCGATCCCGAGCGCATCCCCGAGAGCCTGGAGTGGATGCCTTGGAGCCACATCAGCGCCGGCAACATCGGCTTCAACAGCGTGCTCTGGAACGGCGGTACCGTCTACCTCGACGAGGGCAAACCGATCCCGGGTCAGTTCGAGACCACGATCAAGAACCTCTACGAGGTCTCACCGATGGTTTTCGGGTCGGCGCCGATCGCCTTCGGCATGCTCGCCGACGCCATGGAGCGCGATCCAGTGCTGCGGCGCGCCTTCTTCAAGAACCTGCGCTACATGGCCTACGGCGGCGCCACGCTGTCCAACGACGTGAACCAGCGCTTGCAGGCGCTGGCGATCGCCGAGACCGGTCAGCGCATGCCGCTGACCACGATGTACGGCGCCACTGAGACCCAAGGGGTGACGGTCACCCACTGGGCGACCGAGCAGGTGGGGCTGGTGGGCCTGCCGCTGCCGGGCATCACCCTCAAGCTGGTGCCCAACGGCAGCAAGCTGGAGGTGCGGGTCAAGGGACCGACGGTGACGAGCGGCTACCACGGCGACCCCGAGCGCAGCGCCGCCGCTTTCGACGAGGAGGGCTTCTACAAGCTGGGTGACGCTGCCCGTTTTGTCGACGAGCGCGATCCGGCCAAAGGGCTGGTCTTCGATGGCCGCGTGACCGAGGACTTCAAGCTCGACAGCGGTACCTGGGTCAGCGTGGGCACATTGCGGCCCGACCTGGTCGCCACCGCCAGCCCCTATGTGCTCGATGCGGTGATCGCCGGTCAGGACAAGCCCTGCATCGGCGCATTGTTCTGGCCCTCGGCAGCCGGGCTGCAGGCACTGGCAGCGCAGGCCGGGCCAGGCACGCCGGTGGAAAAACTCGCGCTCATCCTGCAACAGCGACTGGCGGCCTTCAATGCCAGCGCAGGCGGTTCTTCGCGGCGCGTGGGGCGCTTCGCGATCATGACCGAGCCGCCCTCGATAGACGCCGGCGAGATCACCGACAAGGGCTATGTGAACCAACGCGCGACGCTGGAGCGCCGCGACGCGCTGGTGCAGTCAGTCTTTGCCGACGCGCCTGGCGCCGACGTCTTCATCGTCTGACGCAGCCGCCGATGCAGGCGCTCACTTGTCGCGCTCGCGGTAGTCGCTGTAGGCCGAGTCGCGCTCGCTCAGCAGCCCGCTGACCGTCTCGCCGTCGCGTCTGAATCGCGACATGTAAGCCTTGCTCTCTTCGGTCTGGAAGGCCAGCGCCTGCAGTTCGGTGCCAGAGCGGATCGCTGCGCGCAAGCCCATGATGTCCATCGCGCGGTGCACGCTGCGCTTGTTGATCGCCGCCAGATCGCTGGGCAACTTGGCCACGCGCTCGGCCAGCTTGAGCACCTCCGCCTCCAGCGTCTCGGCAGGATAGGCACGGTTCGCCCAGCCACGCTCGGCCGCCTCGCGCCCACTCAGCGAATCACCGGTCAACATCGACTCCATCGCCTGGCGCATGCCCATGGTCCAGGGATGGAACTGCATGTCGGGTGGGCTCATCAGCCGCACCGGCGGGTAGCCAATTTGCGCGTCATCGGCAACATAGACCAGATCGCAGGCAGTGGCCAATTCAGACCCGCCGGCCAGGCAGTAACCGTGGACCTGCGCGATCACCGGTTTGGCCAAGTCCCAGATGTGGAACCAGCCTTCGACGACATGGCGCGCCCACTGGCCCAAGCCGCCCGCCGTGTGGTAGGGCTGTCCGACGCGGTTGTCAGCCGACAAGTCGTAGCCCGAGCAAAAGGCCTTGCCCGCGCCACGGATGATCGTGACGCGCACCGCAGGGTCGAGGTCGTTGCGCTCGAGCGCCGCAAAAATCTCCGATCGCAGCGCGTTGTTCAGCGCGTTGCGCTTCTCGGGACGGTTCAGCGTGATGCGGCTGACGCCGGGTGCGGGGCTGTCGATCAGCAAGTGGATAGGGTCGGACATCGCGAGGCCTTTTTCGAGTCGGTCACAGGGTGACATTCATGCTAACCAGCCGGACTCGGCCGACCCTGTCGCGCCGGCGTCGCGGCCTGGTCAAGCGACACTTGGCGCGTGGCCTGAGGCTGAAACTGTTCAAACAGCAGGTCTGCCGCCCCTGCTCAGGGCTTCAACCCCAGGTCCACGGGTTCAGCGTCGTGACGCCGCTTGGCGCGAAGTCAGCGGTGTTTCGCGTCACCACGGTCATGCCATGCACCAGTGCGGTCGCGGCAATCAAGCCGTCACGAACCGGGCAGGGGTCAGGCACATGGAGTCTCGCGCTGCGCAGCGCCACGGCGGTATCGACGTCGAGAATGCGGCCTGAAAAAGCCGGCAAAACATGGTCGTTCAACCATGAGCGAAACATTGCACCCTGAGACGGGTCGCGGCGTTCGATCAGCAGGATGCAAATCTCGAGTTCCTGGATCGTGACCACCGACAAGTACAGGTCGACCGCATCGACGCTGTCGGCCCAAGCCGCAACACGGCGATCAGATTTGCCGTGACGAATCTTCCTCAGTTCGGAAACGACATTCGTGTCGACGAGAAACATCAGGAAAAATCGGCTGCCAGCGCGAGGTCGCGCCACCGAGGAATCTCCAGTTCGACCTCCGTGACATCGGGCATGGCAAACAGGTCGGCAATTTTCGTGCGTCCGCCGCAGATCCTCTTGTACTCGTCAAATGTCAGCAACACATGCGCTGGCTTGCCACGATCGGTGATGAACACCGGCCCGGCCATGGCCGCTTTCTTGGCCTTGCTGGCATCCTGGTTGAACTGCCGGCTTGACAGAGTGGTGATCGCCATCTTGACGCCCCGGTTCACACGTTGTTCGATGTAGAAACGTTACCGCAATTGGTTTCGACAGGGGGTGTGGCCAAGATTTTTCCTGCGCACTCAATCGATCGCGATACCCAGCCTGGTGGCTTGCTCGACCAGTCGGCGGCGCTCGGCGCCCACATCGGCGATCGGCTTGGCGCGCGCCTGAGCCACCTCGGCGGCCTGGAACGGCAAATGGCCTGCTGGCAGCGAGGACCCGGCCAGCGTGACGAGCACCCAGTTGCTGAGCTCGGCCACCTGCGCATCGCTCAGCCCGGAGCCCATCACGCCAGGCACCTTGAGAATGAACTCGCGGCCGCCCGCAAGCCTCAGTAAATTGCCCAGCCGCCGCATGTCGGGCACAGCGGCCGATCCAGCGCCGTCGACGCCGTGACAGCCGGCGCAGTGCAGCAAGTACTGCGAGCGCGGTTGGCGGGTCGCGGCGACCGTGGGTGCATCGACGCGCGCGGCCACCTGCCGGCCGAGCACCATGTCCTGACCGGCCAGTGCCGGCGCGGCAAGGCACAGCAGCGCAGCCGCCAGCACGCTCGCCATCAACGGGCCAGTAACTGCGAGCGCAGCAAGCGGGTCTGGGGCGGACTGCCCGGCTACTGTCTTGCGGCCTGGATCTGCTGTTCGGTGAACAGGCTGTCGTCGGCAGCGCCCTGCAGGCGCCGCAAATGGCTCGCAACCGCTGCCGCGCTGGCATCGTCGAGCTGCGCGCCGAAAGCCGGCATGCTGCCGACGAAGGTCTGTGCGCCGACCTTGATAGCGCCCGACAAGCCGTACACCAGCACCGTCGCCAGGTAGGCGCGGTCGGCGCCGAGCTTGACCCAGTGCTCGCCTATCAGGGGCGGCGCCAGCCCGACCGTCCCCGACGCGTCGGCCTGGTGGCAAACCGCGCAATGCTGGGCAAACAGCGCCGGGCCGTCCGCCGCCAGGGCTTGGCCCGAGGCCGCCGCCAAGACCAGCCACCAGGCCCTCAGGCTCATGCCACGCCCACGATGATCGAGGTCGTGCAGTGGAACATCGGGCTGGTGTTGGCCATGCACCAGTTGATGTCGTTGTGCACGCCGAGCCGGTAGCCCGGGCGCTCGCGCTCGTTGTTGTTGCACAGGCATTCGCCGCAGGAGGTCTTGCCGCAGCAGTCGTTGTATGACACGAGGTAGTGGCGGCCGTCCTTGGGGTTCAGGCAGGTACCGACCCAGGAGACCTTGGACGCCTCGGTGCCGGGCGGGCACTGCGTCAGGCTGCCGCCGCAGCAGCTGCACAGATAACCATCGAAAGCGCAGTAGCGCCAGTACTCGCACTTGACCGGGTCGTCGCTGAGGTCGGGCTTGGCCGCTTGGGCGCCCATGAACTGCCCGCTGCGGTCGAATGGCAGCATCGGCAGCACCGCTGTGCCCACCAGCGCCACGCCCAGTCGCGACAGCAGGCTGCGTCGGCCGTGCTGGTGGGCCACCCGGCGCAGCGTGCGCTCGGTGTGCTTGTCGATCAGGTCTAGAAACCAGCGCATCGCATATGCTCCCGGGTTGGTCAGGCGGCCGAGCCGCCGAGGTATTGCTGGATCGACGGCGTTCGCATGTCGTGCGCGTTGAGCAGGCTGTCGAGCTGCTCGCGTGAGTTCACCAGCCCCTTGGCCGCAACCTTGCCCTGCACGTCGAGCAGCACGCCATACGGCAGGCGCGAGACGCGGTAGCTCATGCCCAGCTCGGTCGACAGCAGGTAAGGCATGGCTTCGAGCCCCTGCTCGCGGACAAAGCCCAGGTGGTCGACCTGCTCACCGTCGCTGACCAGCACGACGCGCAACTGCCGGCGCTCGTCACGCTGCAGCGCCTTGAGCACCGGGATCAGCTTCTTGCACACCGGGCAACTGGGCGACAGAAAGAACAGCAGCGTCGGCAACTCGGTGCTGCCGCCGATCTCGACCTGTTCGGACTGGATGCCACGCAGCGAGAACGCCGGCGACGGCTCGCCCACCGCTGGGCCGGCATCGGTGACAAGCGCGCCCATCGGCGCGACCCGCTCGAACAGCACGCCCACCTGGCGCGACAAAGCCCACAGCATCAGACCCAGCGCGATCACCGCGCCCCACAGCAGCACGATCGAGACCGTCATCGCGTCCATCAGGACCTCCTCCAAAGCGTGTTGCGCGACGCCATCCCGCGGCGATGGCGCAGCAACTGGTTCAGTGCGGCGTACAACAGCGTGCCCAGCAGCAGCGCTGCGGCGACGACGAAGAAATCGGCCAGGCCCATCTCACGCGTGGTCAGCGGCGCGGCCGCGACAACCGCCAGCAAGGCCAGGCCGAGGTTGCGCAGCACCAGCGCCCAGGACAAGGGCAACGGCTCACCGCCGCAGCCGCAGTCGAGTTCATGCCCGCGCCAGCGGTGCCAGGCCATCAGCGCGGCATAAGCCGCCAGCAGACAGGCAGCGAGCAGCGCACCCAGACCACGCAGCGGCGTCAGCAGCAGCAAGGCCACAGTGCCCTCGGCCATCGGCAGCGCCAGCGCGCCAGCACGCAAAGCCGCCGCAGGCAGACCGTAGGCGGCCAGGTGTTGTGCGAGCAGCGCCAGATCGGCCCACTTCGCGACCGCTGCTTGGGCCAGCAATGTGGCGATGCAGGCCACGGCGATCCAGACCAGCAGCGGATCGACAGCGCCCAGTCCAGCGGCACTGACGAAGGCGATGTTGACGGCGTCTGTCATCGAACGCCTTTCATCGGGCGCTTTTCATCGGGCGCTTTTCGTCGGGCATCAGTCATGCGATTCGAGCTGCAGTGCGACCTCGCCCGCCGGCTTGACCACCAGGCCCTTCTTGAGCCGCCCGCCTTCGGACCAAGGCCAGACATGCATCGCGCTGGTCACGCCGTCGAGTGCCTGCAGCCGCCGGCCGCTCTTGGAAAAGGTGAGCGCAACCGTGCCCAGCCCGGGCGAGACGGCGACCCGCCGGCCCGAGTTCAGGTCGAAGGTCCACAGCTGTTTGGCAGGTGATTTGTGCGAGCCCTCGCGGCCCTGATCGTGCATCGCCACCACCGCCCAGCGGCCCGAAGGGTGGACTGCGAATTGCTGGTAGCCGCCCGGACGCCAGCCCTTTTTCTGGTCCGCTGCGCTGACCAGGTTCTTGGCCGACTTGACCGAGGCCACCGGCCCCGACAAATCCAGCTCGGTCAGCATGCCCTTGAACGAGACGAAGAAGTAGCGGTCGCCGACCTGCTCGGCGCTGTGGAACCAAGCATCGTTGTCGGCGTCGAAGAGTTTTTCGCCGACCTGACGCTCGACCACCTGGCCTTTATCGTCGAGCGTGACGGTTGCGACCTTGCCGTCGCCGCACAGCATCGAGAAGCGCGACGGGTGGCTGGCAGCTGGCAGCACGCCCCAGCAGCCCGGCGTCGGCACCTCGGCGGCCACCTTGCGTTCGGCCAGATCGACCACGGTGATCGACGTTGCCGGCGTGGCGTTCTGCACCAGCACAAAGCGGCCGTTGCCGGTCGGCCGCACCAGGCCGCGGTAGTTCAGCGCCTGGGCCCGCTTGGGCGGCAGCAGCACCTCGTACTTGAAGCCCAGCGTCGTGCTGTCCCAGACCTCGAGCACGTCGTAGCGCTCGCCTCGCCCGCCGCGACTGAGGTAGGTCGTCGCGACGTAGATCTCGTCGGACTTCGCGCTCAGCGCGAAGTTGCCTGCGTAGCCGGTGTTGACCATGCCCAGCAGCTTGCCGCCGCGGGCGTCGAAGACGCGGATGCGGCCATCGATGATGTGGGCAATCACGAAGTCAGCGACATAGATGCGCTCGGTGCTGGCGCCTGCGAGCGTGGCCGTGCCCAAGGTCTCGGCAGGCAATTCGGGCGGCACCGGGCGCTGCGCCAAAGCCTGGCCGGTCGACAGCAGGCCAGAGAGCAGCGCAACAGCGGCCCAAGCGCGTAGGCGTTCAAGCGGCGGCCGGCGGGGTGTTTGCATCTTGGATCTCCTGCGGTCAACGAACAATTCGGCGGACACCTCGGGGCACTTGACCCAAGGCGTCATCATGGCGACTGACGCAGCCCGGCCAAAGCCTGTCTTGTCGCCTCTAGCCCCTGCGACCAGACGGCGCGCTTCCAGGCTTCGTCGTCCGGGTAGAAAGCGTCGCGCAGGGCTCGCTTGATCGATCGGGCCAACCCAGGATCTGCCTCGGGATGCTCGGCCAGCCAATGCTCGGCCCGCTGCGCGAACAACATCTGAGGCAGTGCGATGGTGCCGAACTCCAGGCAAATCCCGGTGTACTCGGCCTGCGGGCATTCGCCGTAGACCGCATGCTGGATCGGACCGGTCATCGGGATGCTGGTCGAGGTGCCGGTATGAACCGAGGTCACCCGTTCGCCCCACCACCGGCGCGCGCGCTGCAGCGCATGAACACCGTCATCGCAAGCAAAGATGCGCTCGCCGACGCCGAACGGCCCCAGGCCCGAATGCAGGTCGATCCAGGCCAGGCGCTGACAGGACCCAGCGTGCCGGCGCAGCACCTCTCGAAACACGCGGTGACTCCAGGTCGGCTCGACGCCGCTGTAGTACAGGCCGTCACGGTGGCTGTGCTGACCCTTGGTGATGGCGATCTGGGCCCGACGCGGGCCCATCGCATCCAACGCAGCGGCCAATGCGGTCTCGTTGCCTGCCGTCGGCGGCCAGCGCTCAGGCAGCAGCAATGGATGCAGTGCGGCGTAATCGGGATGGTCCGGCAGGGGCTGGCCGAAGTCGATGAAGTTGCGGTTCAGGTCGACGTTCTCTTGCGTCACGCGACGGGTCCAGGCGAAGCCGTAGGGGTTGACCGCGTGGACATGGACCAGCGCGGTCGCCTCGTCGCCGAGCTCGCGCGGCCCCATCCGCAGCAGCCCAGCCTGGATGCCGCAGCCGACATGTCCTTCAACACCGTGAACACCGCTGGTGGTCAGCAACACGTTCGGCGCGTCGGCCGGCCCGTCGCGCACCACGTCGACGGCCAGCAACTCGCCCGCCGGGCCGCGCAGCGGGTGCAGATGCGACTCGACCGCCAGCCCGCGCGCCCCGGCCAGCGCCAGCCAGCGCGCGCGAGCCGTCGCGTAATCAGCACTGAAGAGGTCGAGCAGGTGATCTTGGTCAGTCATCGCGGGTTTGCTGGCCTACGGCGTATCGGCGGTCGCCGGGCTCGCAGCGATCCGGCAATTCCAGCGTGGCGACCGGCCCCTCCAGAGGACGGATGTGACAGGTCGCCAGTTCAGATCAGTCCACCTTCGCGCCAGACGCCTTGACGATGGGGCCCCAGCGCCTGATCTCGTCCTGGATCATCGCACCCATCTGCTCCGGCGTGCCGCCGACGATCTCGTAGCCCAGGTCGTTCATTCGCTTGACGAAGTCAGGCGACTTGGTGGCCTTCTGACCTTCGACATTCATCCGGACGATGATCTCCTTCGGCGTGCCTGCGGGCATCGCCAGGCCGAACCAAGCGGTGGACTCGTACCCGGGCACGCCCGCCTCGACCATCGTCGGCAACTCGGGCAGTGCCAAGGCACGCGTCCCACCGGTGGTGGCCAGCGCGCGCAACTTGCCCGAGCGGATATGCGAAATCGCCGAAGGGATGTTGTCGAACATCATGTGCACCTGCCCGCCCAGCAGGTCGGTCAGCGCCGGACCGCTTCCCCGATACGGCACATGAATGATGTCCAGCCCGAGCATCTGCTTGAACATTTCGCACGACATATGGATCGTCGATCCGCTGCCGCTCGAAGCGCAGGAGAGCTTGCCCGGCTGCGCCCTGGCCAGCGCAATCAGCTCCTTCAGCGAGTTGGCTTTGACCCCCGGGTGTAGCACCAGCACATTGGCCAACGAGGCCAAAGCGATGACCGGCACAAGGTCTTTGTTGGGGTCGTAATTGAGCTTGCTGTACAAAAACGGCGTGATGCCGTGCAGGCTGCTGGGAGACATCAGCATGGTGTAGCCGTCGGGCGCAGACTTTGCAGCCATCTCAGCGCCGACATTGCCGCCAGCGCCCGGACGGTTATCGACGACCACCGACTGGCCGAGCGTCTTGCTCAGCTCGGTCGCCGAGGCCCGGGAAATGATGTCAGTCGCACCGCCTGGGGCGTAGGGCACCACCAAACGCACCGGCTTGTTCGGATACGGCTGTGCCTGCAAATGCTGCGGCGAAATCAGCGCAAGGGTCAGCAGCGTGGCCGACGCGAGGGAGGTCAGTGATTTCATGCATCTCCTCAAGGGGTCAGATGGATCGGGTGGGTCGAAGTTCGCCGGGACGGCGCGATGCTAGCCGGTCTTGGCGACGCCCAATTCGCCACAACGATGATCGGGACAGCACGTGCGCAAGGGCTAAGGCGCCCGCCGAACAGGCGTCATCGAGCGGCCGCGCCCACACGTAGACGCGACAGCGCAAGCTGCCAAATGGCCTCGAGTTCGGGCGTCCAATCAGCGCCCAGCGTGTCGCGGAACAAGTCGACGATGATCTCGAAAAAACGCTCGAACTGGGCGGTCGTCACGCCGTAGACTTGGTGGCTCAGGTGTTCGGCCGCCACCAGTCCGGTCGCAAACCGGCCTGCGCCGGCGGCGTCCTGCAGGCACTCAAGTGCACGCAGGAACATCTCGCCGCGCACGCTACCACTGGCATCGTTGCTGAACAGCGCCAAGAGGTCTGGCGCCTCCAAGAACAGGCGCTCAAAGACCCGCGGGCCTGGGTCGCCGATGCGATCGGCCACCAATTCCAGCGTGTGCTCCAGCAGCGGCGTCAAACTCATGCCGGGATCGTCGCCGCCTGGGCAACGTAGCCTCGGTTCCAGGTCGGACTGATGGTCACATCGTTGATGCAGACATGGGCCGGCAACCGCGCCAAGAACAGCACCAGCTCACCGCAGTCGTCGGACTGCACCATGCGCGCCCGGTCCTCGGCGCTGACCGGGATGGGCCGCTTGTCCAGGATGGGCGTGGCAACCTCACCCGGACACATGGCGGTGGCGCGTATGCCGTGCCGGCCCTCCTCGATGTTCAGGCTTTCGGTCATCGCATTGACGCCGAACTTGGCCGCGCTGTAAGCCGGCCCAGTCATGGCGCTGACATGGCGGCCGGCCCAGGACGAGACATTGATGATCAGGCCGTCGCGCTGGGCCCGCATCATCGGCAGCACCGCATGGCAGGTGTAGAAGGTGCCGTTCAGGTCAATGTTGAGCACTTCGTCCCAAGCGGCACGCTGCAAATGCTGCCAATTACGGGCCTTGATGTTCAGGCCGGCGCTGTTGAGCAGCACGTCGAGCCGCCCTTCCTGGGCTGCGATGCCATCCGCCACCGCCTGTGCGGCGTCGGCATCGGCCACATCGAGCACTGCCACGCGGGCTTGGCCGCCAGCCGCCACCACCTGCGCCGCCACCTTGTTCAGCTCGGCCTCGCGCCGGCCCGACAGCACCAGCCGCATGCCCGCCCCGGCCAACGCCAACGCCGCACCTGCGCCAATGCCGCTGCCGGCACCGGTGATCCAGGCCACCTTGTTCTTGAGATCTCGCATCAAAGTCTCCTCAGCTTGTGGAAGGGGCCCGGAATGGCCCCAAGGAAAAACATCATCGCCCATCGACCAAACGGTCGCGCTCGGCCGGGTCGGCAGGCGCCGACTCCCGACCATAGCCGTTGTTGGCCCACGCCGCTGGCCAGCCAAGATCTGCTGCTGCCGCGGGGTCCGTCGTCATGCGCAGCATCAACCCGCCGCCCGAGTCATACTCTCGCCTCATCATGCGAAGAATCGCCGTTCTCACCACCTTCGAAGAGTCTGCCGACTCTGCCGCACGCCACCCCAACGATGGCGCCAAGGTTGCCGCGGGTCTGCTAGCGTGGCGGCCCAATTGGCAGTTCGACACTTGGCGTGTCAGCGAGGGCCATTGGCCCCCGGACGCCACCGTGTACGACGGCGTGGTGATCACCGGCAGTCCGGCGTCGGTGAACGACGACAGCGCTTGGATCCGGCAGCTCGAGGTCGTGGTGCGGGCGTTGTACGCCGCTGCCTGCCCGGTGTTCGGCATCTGCTTCGGCCACCAGTTGATCGCCAACGCGCTCGGCGGGCGAGTGGGGCGGTCGAGCATCGGCATGCGTGTCGGCGCCGTCACGACCCATTTTTCGCAACACGCGGCCTGGATGCAGCCGGCACAACAGACCGTCACGCTGTACGCCGCACACGAAGACCAGGTCGTCGAACTGCCGCCAGGCGCGACGGTGTTCAGCGGCGACGAGGTCTGTCCCGTCGCGGCTTACGCCATCGGCCACCAGGTCTTCGCCACCCAGTTCCACCCGGAGTTCAGCCGCGCCTTCATGGACGACCTGCTGGAGGAGATGGCCCCGACGATGGCGCCCGAGGCCTTGCAGCGAGCGCTCGAGCAGGTCAGTCGCCCGGTCGACGCTGCACTGATGATGCGCTGGGTCGCGCAGTTCTTCGACCAGGCGGCCGTGGGCTGAGGTCACTGGGCGCCGGCCACAGCCAAAATCAGCACTTCGGCGGGCTCAGCCCTGCCTTTCATGGAGCATGACGTGAGCAATTCGCCCTTGCGCGATTTCGTGGTGGCTGTCACCCACCTGGCTGACCAGCACCTCAACGAACCCGCGATGCTGGCCGCTGTCAGGCCTGCGCTGGCCAAATTGGTGGCGCGCGACGACTGGCTGCCCGATGAGTTGGCGCAGCCGCACCCGGCGTTCTACCGCCAGTACCTGCTGCACGCGGATGCGCTGGAGCGCTTCTCGGTGGTCAGTTTCGTCTGGGGCCCGGGCCAGCGCACACCGGTCCATGACCACCAGGTCTGGGGCCTGATCGGCATGCTCCGGGGCCAAGAAACCGCCCAGCCCTTTGGCTTCGACGCCAGCGGTCGACTGCAGGCCCAGGGTGACGCGGTGACATTGCAGCCCGGTCAGGTTGAGGCGGTGTCGCCCAGCATCGGCGACATCCACCAGGTCAGCAATGCCTGGGCCGATCACACCTCGGTCAGCATCCATGTCTACGGCGCCAACATCGGTGCGGTGCATCGCTGGGTCTATGCCGAGGACGGCAGCCGCAAGCCCTTTGTGTCGGGCTACTCCAACACCAGCGTGCCCAACCTCTGGGACCGATCCAAGGAAAACGCGTGATGTCCGATGCCCTGCCCATGCTGTCCTCCGAGGCCGTTCGGGAGGCCTTGCTCGCCAAGACCGAGATCGCGTTGATCGATGTCCGGGAGGAAGATCCCTACGCGCAACAACACCCGTTGTTCGCGGTGCAACTCTCGGCAGGCCGGATCGAGCTCGACGCGCCCTGGCGGCTGCCACGCCGCGATGTGCTGATCGCCGTCTACGACGCTGGCGAAGGCTTGGCAACCGGCTCAGCGCGCAAGCTGCAGGCCATGGGATACCGCCAGGTCCATCTGCTGGCCAGTCCGGATGGCAATGGTCTGGCGGCTTGGCGTGCCAGCGGCGGCGAGGTTTTTCGCGACGTCAATGTGCCGAGCAAGTCCTTCGGCGAGTTGGTCGAGCACGAGCGGCACACACCCTCGCTGTCGGCCGAAGCCGTCCAGTCGCTCATCGACAGCGGTGCCAACGTGGTGGTGCTCGACGCGCGGCGCTTCGACGAGTACCAGACCATGAGCATCCCCACCAGCACGAGCGTGCCTGGGGCCGAGCTGGTGCTGCATGTGCGGGACTTGGCGCCCGACCCCGCGACCCGGGTGATCGTCAACTGTGCCGGCCGCACGCGCAGCATCATCGGCACCCAGTCGCTGGTCAACGCCGGCATCCCCAACCCAGTGGCGGCGCTGCGCAACGGCACGATCGGCTGGACCCTGGCCGGCCAGACGCTGGCCCATGGCCAGCAGCGCCGATTTGGCCCGGCCAGTGCGGCGGGCCTGTCTGCTGCACGCGCGCCGGCGCAGTCCTTGGCCGACCGGGCCGGTGCGGTGCGGCTGGACGCTGGCAGGCTGGCCGCCTGGCAGGCCGACACCAGCCGCACGATTTACTGCTGGGATGTCCGCACACCCGAGGAATATGCCGCCGGTCACCTGCCCGGTTTCGGCAGCGCACCGGGTGGCCAGCTGGTGCAAGAGACGGATGTGTTTGCCGCTGTGCGCGGCGCGCGCATCGTGCTGGCCGATGGCGGGCCCGGGACTGACGGCGTTCGCGCGGCGATCACCGCGCACTGGCTGGCCCAGCTGGGCTGGCAGGTCGGGTGGTTGACCGACACCGATCCAGCGCAGTTCAGCCAGACGGGGCCCTGGCAACCCGCCCACGAGGTGTTCCCCGAGGTGGCGCTGGTCACACCGACGCAGCTGGCGCAACAGCTCCACAGCACGCTGGTGCTGGACTTCAGCACCAGCGCCCAGCATGTCAAGGCCCATGTCCCAGGCGCGCGGTGGGCGCTGCGCGCGCAGCTGGCGCAGCTACTGCCCCGTTTGCTGGCCACTGGCAATGTCGAGCGTGTCGTCGCCACCTGTGGCACCGGCGCGCTGGCGCGTTTCGCCGCTGCCGACCTGGCCAGCCTGACGCGCCTGCCAGTGGCCGCGCTGGCCGGCGGCAACAGCGCTTGGGTCGCTGAAGGTCGGCCAGTCGAGGCCGGCGATGCTGGCCTGGCCAGCCCAAGAATCGACCGTTACCGCCGGCCTTACGAGGGCACCGATGCGCCACGTGAAGCGATGCAGGCCTACCTCGACTGGGAATTTGGCCTGGTCGAACAGCTCGGGCGCGACGGTACCCATGGCTTTCAAGTCCTGGCCGCCGCATGAGCCAGACCCCCACTCCGGGCCGCATCGGCGGCTAACCGACCCGGCGCGCCTCGATACCGTCCCCCAGGAGATCCGATGTCCCTCTCACTAGACCATGTGGTGATCCATGTCACCGATCTTGAACTGGCCATCGCCGACTTCAGCGCGCTCGGCTTCAACGTGCAGCGCGGCGGCGCCCATGCCGAGGGCGCGACCCACAACGCGCTGGTCGGTTTTGCCGATGGCAGCTACCTAGAGCTGATCGCGTTCCTGAAGCCACACACCACGCACCGCTGGGCCTACGCGGCCGAACGCGGCCTGCAAGGTTTCGTCGACTTCGCGTTGCTGCCCAGCCAGATGGGCGCGGTGATCGACGCGGCACGCGGCCGCGGACTGGACTATCGCGGACCGGTGGCAGGCGGCAGACTGCGACCCGATGGCGAACGTCTGCAATGGCAAATCGGCACCGCGCCGACGCCGGATCTGCCTTTTCTGTGTGGCGACATCACAGCGCGCGCATTGCGGGTGCCGGAGGGCGAGGTCCGGGTGCATGCGAACGGCGTACAGGGCGTCGCCACGATCACCGTCGCGGTGACCGACGCCGACGCCAGCCTGCAGCGCTACCGCGCGCTGCTCGGCGCCCAGGCGGACACCGGCACCGAGCCTGTCACGCTGCCGGGTCTGGGCATGCGGTTGGCAGCCCTGACGCTGGGCACCGCAACCCTGCTGCTGGTGGCGCCCAGCCCGGGCGCGCCGGCCGGCGGCGCGCTACGCGCCCGGCTGGACGAACGCGGGCCAGGAGTGATCGGGCTGGCACTGCGCGGGCCGCTGGGTGCCGCCGCGCAAGCCCTGGCGCTGGACAAAACCCATGGAGCGGCGTTCGAGATCTTGCCGGGCTGACGCCTCTTGGCAAGCGGTGACCCTGGGGCCAGCCGTCACGCCACGGCGCTACGTTCAACGCCAGACCCTGTCTACGGACCGCATCAAAGCGGCGTCGGCGACACAGCGACGGCTCACGCCGACGCTGAGGCTCCGCTTTCAGTGCCCACCGCCCAGGTAGGCCGCCTTGACCGCCGGGTCATCGCGCAGTTGGGCGGCAGGCCCATGAAGCGAGATGCGGCCGTTCTCCAGCACATAGCCGTAATCCGCCACAGCCAGCGCGGCTGCGGCGAATTGCTCGACCAGCAGCATCGTCACGCCCTCGCTTTTGAGCCTGGAGATGATGCGGAAGACTTCTTCGACCAGGATCGGCGCCAGGCCCATCGAGGGCTCGTCGAGCAACACCACCTCGGGATTGAGCATGGTCGCGCGCGCCATTGCCAACATCTGCTGCTCGCCGCCCGAGAGCGTGCCGGCGAGTTGCAACCGGCGTTCCTTGAGCCGCGGGAAGAGTTCCATCGCGCGCTCTAGGTCTGCGGCCACGTCGCCCTTGGGCCTAGCACCGGTGTAGCGCGGGAACGCGCCCAGGCGCAGGTTGTCGGTCACCGTCATCGTCGCGAAGACACGCCGGCCTTCGGGCGAATGCGCCAAACCGAGCCGGGCAATGTGGTAGGACTCGAGTCCAGCGATGGCCTTGCCGTTCAGCGTGATCTCGCCGGCGCTGGGCGCGATCATCCCCGAGACCGCGCGCATCGTGGTGGTCTTGCCAGCACCGTTGGAGCCAATCAGCGTGACCACCTTGCCGCGCGGCACCGTCATGTCAATGCCGTGCAGCACCTCGATCTTGCCGTAGCCGGCGTGCAGGTTCGTGATCGTCAGCATGGTGAATGGCGCCCCTCGGGCGATGGGTACATCGACTGATCCCCTGAGGGGCTGAGCGGACAGAGGACGGTCCCGCGGACTGTCCGGCACCGGCGAACCGCCGGCATGGGAGCGGCCCGGCGCTCGGTCCGCCTGCGTCTAAACAAAGTGTCGCGACTCATGCCGCCTGTCCTCCGAGGTAGGCCTCGATCACCTTCGGATCGGCCTGCACCGCAGCCGGTTTGCCTTCGGCGATCTTCTGGCCGAAATCGAGCACCGAGACGGTGTCGCAGACCGACATCACAACGTCCATATGGTGCTCAATCAGGATCAGTGTGATGCCGTGCTCGCGGATCTTGCCAATGATCGCCACCAGCTCCTTGATGTCCGGCGCGGTCAAGCCTGCAGCGGGCTCGTCGAGCAGCAGCAACTGCGGGTCGAGGGCCAGCGCACGCGCGATCTCCAGCAGACGCTGTTTGCCGTAGGGCAAGTTACGCGCCTCCTCGTTCGCCATGTCTGACAATCCGACAAACTGCAGCAGGCTCAGGGCTCGCGCGGTCGCCGCAGCGTCCTCACGCTGGTAACGCGGCGTGTGCAGTGACACATCGAGCAGGTTGCTGGCAAAACTGTGGTGCAAGCCGACCATCACGTTCTGCAAGGCAGTCATCTCACCGAACAGCTGGACGTTCTGAAAGGTTCGCGCGATGCCGGACAGCGCGATATCAGACGAGGTGCGTCCGACCACCGACCGGCCGGCAAAGCTGATCTCGCCAGCGGTGGGCACGTAAATACCGGTCAGCACATTCATCATCGTGCTCTTGCCTGAACCATTGGGGCCAATCAGGCCGTGCACCGTGCCGCGCTTGACCTGCAGATCCACATCGTTGAGCGCCTTGAGGCCACCGAACTGCATCAGCACATGGCTGGCCGTCAGCAGCACTTCAGGCCCATTGGCCGATGACTTGGCATTGGCGATCGCGTCGCCACGCATCAACTCGACCTGGGCTTCGTCGACCTGATTGACCGGTGGTTTGAGGTTCAGCGCATTGCGCACAAAACCGACAATGCCGTCCTGCAGGTAGTAGACGACGAACAATGTGATCAGACCGAAAATCGACAGCCGCCAGTCGGTCATGGTCTGCAACACGAAAGAGACTGCAGCCAGCCCGATACTGCCGAGCACCGGCACTGCGGCTGAGCGCCAGGCGGTCTTGCCACGCCGCACCGACACCAGCGCACCCAGCGTCACCAGCACGGCCACGCCGACGGCCACATAGCGGAACATCTCCAAGTCGTCGAGCAACTTGGGCAGCAGCACGACGATGGTCGCACCCAACAGCGCGCCGGTGCGGGTCTTGCGCCCACCCATGATGATGGCCAGCAGGAAGCTCACCGTGAGCTCGAAGTTGTAGGTGTTGGGCGAGATGTACTGCTCAGAATAGGCATACAGCGAACCCGCCAGACCGGCCAAACCGGCACTGACCACGAACGCATAGACCTTGTAGCGGTAGACCGACACGCCCATGCAGTCCGATGCCACCGGGCTACCGCGCAGCGCCTCGAAAGCGCGGCCCAGATGCGAGCGCAGGATGCGGTGAACAACGACCAGCGACAACAACAGCATCGCCAGCACCACCCAGTAAAACTCGCGCTCGCCGAGCTTGGCACCGAACAACTCGGGCTTGGCCAGCTTGATGCCGAGCGGGCCTTCGGTCAGAAAGGTCATCTCGTTGATGAGAATCTGGATGATGGTGCCAAAGGCCAGCGTGACCATCGCCAGATACGGCCCGGTCACCCGCAGCGCGGGTAGCGCCAGCAGTGCGCCAAAGCCGGCAGTCACCGCGATCGCCGCCGGCAGCGCGACCCACAGTGGCGCGCCAAACTTCATCACCAGCACGCCGGCAGCGTAGGCGCCGATGCCGAACAGCCCGGCATGGCCGAGCGAGACCTGGCCGGTGTAGCCGACGACGATGTCCAGGCCGAACAGCACGATCGCGTAGATCATGATGGTCTCGACCAGGTGGATGTAGTACGGGTTGTGCACCGCCATCGGCAACAGGCCGACGAGGGCGAAACCGACGATGGAGATCAGAACGATTCGTTTGTTCATAGCCGTGCCTACCGGACCGCCTCAAGAGAACTGCCGCCCCAGGGGCCGCGAAGAGGCTCCTGCCAGGGCCTGGGGGTAGCGAAAGAAGTGAGCGGAGAACTTGTCATTTTTCAGACCTTCTTGATCGCGCTCTTGCCGAACAGGCCAGCCGGCTTGACGGCCAGCACCACCAGCAGCAGCACCAGGCCAGGAACGTCCTTGTAACCGGTCGAGAGGTAGAAGCCCGTGGTGGTCTCGGCCACGCCGAGGATGATGCCGCCGACGATGATGCCCATGCCACTGTTCAGGCCACCGATGATCGCCACCGCAAAGGCCTTCAGGCCAAGCACCGCGCCCATCGTCGCGCCGGTGAGCGTCAGCGGTGCGATCAGCACCCCGGCAAAACCAGCGGTCAGCGACGACAACGCGTACGAAAAGGTGATCACCAGCCCGGTGTTGATGCCCATCAGCTTGGCGGCGTCGCGGTCGTTGAAGGTCGCGACCACCGCCTTGCCATAGATCGACTTTCGGTTGAACAGTTCGACCGCCAGCATCATGCCCAAGGCCCCGAACACCACCAGAATCTCCATCGGCAACACGTTGGCGCCCAGGAAGTGCAGCGGGGACTCCGGCAGCGGCGAGGGGAACTTCAGGTCGTCGCGACCCCAGACGTTCTCAGCCACGTTCTTGAAGATGATGCCGAGTGCGATCGTCGACATGATCCAGCCGAACTCGCTCTTGATCTTGATCGCCGGCCGCACACCGATACACTCGACCAACGCGCCCTGCGCGATGCCGAACAAGCAGACCAGCGGGATCATCAGCCAGTAGTTGACGCCCAGCCCCACCAGCGTCAGGCCCACCAGCGCGCCCAGCATCAGCGCATCGCCCTGGCCGAAGTTCAGTGTGTCTGAGGTGGCAAACGTGAGCTGGTAGCCAAAGGCGATCACGGCGTAGATCATGCCTAGCGCGATACCGCTGAACACCAGTTGGGTGAAGATCTGCATGGCAGGGTTCCGGGTCTGGAATGGATGCCGCCGGGGAGAAGCCCGGCGGAGGGTGTCCGCCAGGCGAGCCCGGCGGGAAAGAGCAGCGCTACCTGGGCTGGCGCCTTATTTCTTGACGGTCAGCGCACCCTTGGCATTGGCATCTTTGACGCGAACCTCGGACGCCTTCTTCTGGTCATCCGGATAGGCGTACACCACACGGGCCCCCTTGACCTCGCCGAAGACCGGGATGTTGGCGGTGATCGCCTCATGGTCCTTGGCGGTGAAGGGCTTGTTGTAAGTCGTCACGACGCCCTCGACGGGCGCCTTCAGGTCCTCAAGAGCGGCCTTGATCTTGGGGCCGTCGGTCGAGCCGGCTTGCTTGATTGCAGCGGCCAGCAGGTAGATCGAGTCGTAACCCTGAGCCGCCGACACCGGTGAATCGATGCGTGCGTTCTTCGGGTTGAAGGTCTTGAGGTAGCTGATGATGAAGGATTGGCGCTTGGGCGTCGTCGGCTCCTGAATGAAGGTCTGCGGCATGCGCGCACCCTCGCCGCCGGGGCCGGCGTTGTCGATGAAGTTGGCCATCGACAGTGTCCAACTGCCGATCATCGGCACCTTCCAACCCAGCTTGGTCATGCCGTTGGCAATCTGCGCCAGCTCAGGTCCGATCGCGTAGGTCAGCACGACCTCGGCACCGGCTTCCTTGGCTTTGAGCAACTGCGCGGTCATGTCCACATCCTTGATGTTGAACTTCTCCACCGCCACCGCCTTGATGCTCTTGAGCGCCAACGCCTTCTCGAGATCCTCGCGACCGAGCTGGCCATAGTTGGTCGAATCGGCCAGGATCGCGACCTTCTTGTAGCCACGGCGGGTGATCGCCTCCTCGACAATCATTGGCGCCTGGATGCTGTCGTGGGCGGCGTTGCGGAAAATGTAGTTGGCGGGCTGGTCGTCGAACTGGTGCGTGATGATCGAGCCGGTGGCCACGTTGTTCATCACCGGGATCTTGGCTTCCTGGTAGAAACGCTGCGATGCCAGTGCCACGCCGGTGTTGATGTAACCCACTGCGGCGGCGACCTTCTCTTTGTTGATCAGCTCCTGGGCGATCTGCACACCGCGCTCGTTCTTGGCTTCGTCATCGCGCTCGATCAGCAGCAGCTGGCGACCCAGCACGCCACCGGCCTTGTTGATCTCGTCAGCGGCCATGCGCACACCGTCGCGCATGCTCACACCCATCGACGATGAACCGCCGGTAAACGGACCGGCAACACCGATCTTGATCGGATCAGCGGCAAACACGGCCGTCATCGCAGCAGCCAGCGCTACCGCAGCCAGGGCTTTGGGAAAAATCTTCATCACATGTCTCCAGATAAGAACTTGAACTGTGTTTCGCAACATCGGATGGGACCGGGCATGGCAGACGCCCAGTCCACATTGGGGGGCGAGTGTTTCACACCTAGCTGACGCCCAGCTGAGGCCACCCATTGTCGGCGCGGGTGGGATTGTCAAGGAAAACCCGAAGGCCCGAAAGCGCGAGGCTGCAACGGCGCTTGTGGCGGGCCCCGATCGTCCGCCGCACGCCGCACCCCGAGACCCCGACCTTGTTGCGAGAATCAGCGCTCCAACCACCGAGCCCTGCCATGCTTCAGTACCTGACCGTCCCTGTCACGCCATTCCAGCAGAACTGCTCGATCCTGTGGTGCGACGAGACCCGCGAGGCCGCGGTGGTCGATCCAGGCGGCGACCTGGCCAAGATCCGCGCCGAGGTTGCGCGGCTGGGTGTCACGCTCAAGCAGATCTTGCTCACGCATGCGCACATCGACCATGCCGGCGGCACCGGGGCGCTGGCACGCGAGCTGGGGCTGCCGATCGTCGGCCCTCACCCAGGTGACCAGTTTTGGATCGACGGCCTGGCCGAGCAGGCCAAGCGGTTCGGCTTCGCGCCGGCCGAGCCCTTCAAGCCCACGCGCTGGCTGGCCGACGGAGACCAGGTCATGGTCGGCCACTGCACGCTGGCGGTGCGCCACTGCCCAGGCCACACCCCCGGCCATGTGGTCTTCTACAGCGAGCAGGCTGGGCGCGCGTTCGTCGGCGACGTGTTGTTCGCCGGCAGCATCGGCCGCACCGATTTCCCCGGCGGCGACCACGACACGCTCATCAACAGCATCGTCGATCGGCTCTGGCCGATGGGTGATGCCACCGTCTTTATTCCCGGCCATGGCCCCGAGAGCAGCTTCGGCCGCGAACGACGGAGCAACCCCTACGTCTCGGGTACCTGAGCGCTGGGCCTGCGCTTCAGGCCTTGGGAGGCGCGAAGCGGCGGTCGGGCTTGGCGGCCTGGTCAAACATCGGCTCGACCCGCGCCATGCGCGACTCCATGTCGCGGATGCGGGTATCGCCCGAAGGGTGGGTGCTCAGCCACTGCGGCGGCGCACCCTTGCTGGCGGCCATCATCTTGCGCCACAAGGACACACCGGCCGCTGGCCGATAGCCGGCACGCGAAGCCAGCACCAAGCCCAGCGCATCGGCTTCGGACTCGTCGTCACGCGAGAAACGCAGCGTCAGCAACTGCCCACCCATGTCGGCCAGGGTTCGACCCGCACCGCCCAGGCCGAGCAACGCTGAGCCCAATTCGGCCGCGCCGCGGGTGGCCATGGTCTTGCCCATTCGCTCGCGGGCATGCTCAAGCAGCGCATGCCCGACCTCGTGACCCATGATGATCGCGACCTCATCGTCATCGAGCTGGAGTTTGGCCAGGATGCCGAAATAGAAAGCGATCTTGCCGCCCGGCATGCAAAAGGCGTTGAGCTGCTGAGAGCCGATCAGGTTGACGTCCCAATGCCATTGCGAGGAGCGCGGGTTGCAGCCGGCGGTGAATGGGATGATGCGTTTGGCGATGTAGCGCAGCCGCTGCAACTGGGTATTATCAAGCGGCGCCAGCGCGCGCTGCTCGCTGGCTTGCTGCAGCATCTGGCGGTATTGCTGGTTGGCGGACTGCTCGATCTGGTCGGCCGACACCAGCTTTGTGAAACTCGAACGCCGGCACTCGGCGTCTTCGGCCTGCACCGCGCCCACCCCACCGAGCGCGGACAGCGCGGCAGCGCCGATCAACGCCCCGCCGAGTCGGCGCCTGACGTGCAGTGCACAGCCGCAGCGCGAGGCGATGGCCGGCAACGCGATGTCAGCCTCAGCATTGAACTCGGTGCAGTGGGATAAGGTCATCGACTGGGCCTGCGGAGGGGATTTGGATGGCTGATCATCTGCGGCCGATCAGCGAATAGTCAATCGTCAGCCGGCGCGCCAGGCACCCATTCGAGCCGGCGCAGCGTCAGACGCATCGACCAAAGCATCACCAGCGCGGGCAGCGCCAGCACGGTTGAGACGACAAAGAAAGCGGGCCAGCCTATCGACTCGGCCAGCACCCCGGCCAGTGGCCCGACCCAGACTCGGCCGACCGATGCGAAAGCACTGAGCATCGCAAACTGGGTCGCCGTGAAGCGCTGCTGGGTCAGGCTCATCAAGAAAGCCAGGAAGGCCGCCGTGCCCATGCCGCCCGACAGGTTCTCGAAAGCGATCACCATCAACAGGCCGCCGTCGACCGGCGTGGCCTGGCTCAGCGAGACCCAGCCGAAGTCGAAAGCCGGGATCAGCAGGCCGGGCAGACTGCCCTTGCCCTGAACCGCCAGCCACCAAAACCCCAGGTTGCTGGCGGCCTGCAGCACCCCAAACAGCATCAGCGCGCGCCACAGCCCGAGCCGCAGCATCAGCAACCCACCCAGCAGCGCGCCGCCGATGGTCAACCACAGCCCAATGATCTTGTTGACCAGTCCGACCTCGGCCGAGCTGAACGCCATCGCCTTGAGCAGGAAGGGCGTCATCAGCGCGCCAGCGAACGCATCGCCAAGCTTGTAGAGCACGATGAACAGCAGAAACATCGCAGCGCCCGGCTGCGAGAAATAGCTGCGCAAGCCGCCCAGCAAGGTCTCGAAGCGAGCGCGCCGGGCCGCCCAGGCCGCCAGCGGCAGCGTCATACCCAGTCCCATCAGCAGCGCCAGCAAGTCGATCCAGCGCGCTTGCAGGCCTTGGCCCAGCGAGCCCAGCGCCAGCCAAGGCCCCAGCAGCGCCCGGGCCAGCGGCGTGAACAAATGCAGCGTCGCCAGGTAACCCAAGGCCACCGCGGCAAGCACCGCGGCAAAGCCCATCAGGTCGTGGCGCGCAGTGCCGCTTACCGGCCCGGCACTGTCGGCAGGCGGGGCCGCAAGCCGCGGCAACAACAGCGCCGAGACCAGCGCGGCACCGACCATGATCGCCGCCATCAACCGGTAGACCTGCGGCCAGGACCAGCCGCTGCCTTGGGTGGCATCGGTCCAGATCAGTGCCACGCCACCTGACAAGATCATCGCCAGCCGGTAGCCCAAAACGCTTAACGAAGCCCCCAAGCCACGCTGGGCCGGCGTCAGCAGATCGGTGCGGTAGGCATCGATCACCACATCCTGCGAGGCCGACACGAATGCCACCACCACCGCCAGCAGCGCAAAGACTTGCAGCGCGCCGCGCGGCGGGGTGGCCGACAAAGCCCATAGCGCGCCGGCCAAGGTCAACTGCGTCAGCACCAGCCAACCGCGGCGCCGGCCCAGAGCGGGCCAGAGCTCGAAGCGGTCCATCAGCGGCGCCCACAAAAACTTGAACGTGTAGGGCAGACCGACCAGGCTGAGAAAACCGATGGTGGCGATGTCCACCCCCTCGGTACTGAGCCAGGCCTGCAGTGCCTGGCCGGTCAGCGCCAGCGGCAGGCCAGAGGCGAAGCCGAGCAGGCCGACCACGAACAGGCGGTAAGCGGCTGCGGCACGGCGGGCGGGTTCAAGGGTCAAGATCGGGGCGCCAGAAGGTCTGAGGTCCCGATTTTCAACCCGCGGGCGTTGGCCGCGAAGCCGACAGCATGCCGTCGATCAGCAGGTCTTTCTCAACCCATTGCTGATCGACCCAGGCATTGAGACGTTGGCGGTAGGCCTTGTCGCCGACCGGGTCGCTGCCCAGCACGGCATCCGGGATCTCGCGCACCTGAACCCGCACCGACACCGCGGGGATGCGCCCACACAGCAGGTCCCAGAACTTCGGTGCGCCCTGCGGGTAAACGATCGTCACGTCGAGCAAGGCCTCGAACTGTTCGCCCATCGTCGCCAGCGCAATGCCCAAGCCGCCAATCTTGGGCTTGAGCAGATGACGGTAAGGACTGCGCTGCGCGGCCTGCTTGGCTGGGGTGAAACGGGTGCCCTCGACAAAGTTGATCACCGAGGTCGGGATGCGCTTGAACTTTTCGCAGGCCAGGCGGGTGGCCAGCAAGTCGTTCTGGCGCGCACCATGACCGCGGCCGCGCTTCATGAACGGGAAGTCCAATGCCCACCAAGCCAAGCCGATCACTGGCACCCAGATCAGCTCTTGCTTGAGGAAAAACTTCAGGAACGGGATCTTGCCGTGAAAGATGCGTTGCAGCACCAGGATGTCGACCCAGCTCTGGTGGTTCGCCGACACCAAGTACCAGCCGCGCGAGTGCAGCCCGGCCACGCCCTGCACGTCCCACAGCGCAGGGCGCACCGCGGCAATCCAACGATTGTTGATCGCCACCCAGGCCGAGGCCAGCGCGGTCAGCGCGTGGTCGCATGTCCGGCGTAACGAGGGCAAGGCCAGCAGCTTGAACAGCGCAGGCGGCATCATCAGCATGGTCAACAGCAGCGTGCTCAGCGTCAGTATCAGGGCGGTTAAAGCGCCGCGCAAAGCGGCAGGTAGGCGTGCGAGCATCAAGGTCACCATCGTTGTCAGACCTGCAGCATCGCACGCCAGGCCGGCTGGCGGCAGGAATTCAAGCGATCAGCGCGGCTCGCGGCCTGTGCGGGTAAGGCATTTGGCGCGCTCAGGCTCGCTTTCAAGGGCCATGCAGCGTGCCGTGGCGTCGTGGACGGCACCGGTCGATGCGGACCCAGCGCGTGCCGCCGGCCGAGGCGGCATCTTGCCCAGCGGGATGCTGACCTGCGGCAAGACCGGGCGTTCGGGGCGCAACTGCCCGGGCGCGGCGGCACTGTCGCGCGTCTCGGCGGGTGTCATTAGCCGTGGCGCCGGTTTGGCAGGACGCGGCGCCGAAGGCGCGATCCCCGGCAAACCAGTCTGGGCCAAAGCACCAGCACAGACGAAAACCAATATCAGAGTGAGGCGCTTCATCGCTTCATTCTGGGTCGGCACCGGACCGTCAGTCTTGCGCAGCCGCATGCCGAAGGCGGTCTCCATCCACGGGTAGATACGCAATCGCCTGATCGAAGACAAACCGTACACTAATGTATTGAAGGGCTGGTCGCCGCTGACGCTGTAACCCAGACGACTGCCCGGGCGCCGCCTTGCCGACCAGAATCATCGACCGCGCTCAATGGGTGCCGCGGCGCCGGAGGCGACCACTTCGGCGGCTTGTCAAACGATGCTTGAAGGAATTTTCGGTGAGTGAACTCGTGGTGCGCCGATTGCTGATCGACCTCGGTGCGCCGGTGGCGAAGCACTGGAATGGTGGCGATGCGTTTAGATCGGCGTTTTTCAACGCGCTGTCGATGAGCTTTCCGGTCGGCGAGCAATATTTCATGGACTCGGTGCGCAATGGCCTGAAGTTCTTGCCCGAGACCGAACGCGGGCGTTTCAAGGCCGAGGTCGCTGGCTTTGTCGGCCAGGAGGCCACGCATCGGCGCATCCATGCGCTGTTCAACAACCATCTGGCTCAGCAGGGCTTGCGCAACACCATCGAACGACGGGCGCTGAAGCGCATCGCCGCGAACGCCCACCGCGACGTTCGGATGCACGTGGCCGCCACCGCGGCCACCGAGCATTTCACCGCAATCTTCGCCGACTGGTTGCTGCGCCACCCCGAGGCACTGGCCGGCGCGGAGCCCCGGCTGCAAACCATGTGGCAGTGGCACAGTGCCGAGGAGTCCGAGCATCGCAGCACGGCCTTCGACCTCTACCAAGCCATCAGCGCCCATCACGTCTGGCGGCTGCGCGTGTTCCGCTATGTCACGGTGGTCTTCCTGGCCGACGTGCTGCGCCAGACCTTGAGCAATTTGTGGCAAGACGGCAGCTTCTGGCGCTGGTCGACCTGGCGCAGTGGGGCCAAGCTGCTGCTGGCCCGTGACGGCGTGATCCGAGCCAATGTCGGCCTGTGGCGCGACTACCTGGCGCGAGACTTCCATCCCCGCCAGCACGACGCGTCGCTATCGCAGCAATGGCTGAAAGACAATGCCGCGCAATTTTCGGTGGTCGGGGCCGCGAGCTGATGCCCGAGCAGGTGCCCGAGCAATTGGCCGAGCAGATACCGGTCCAAACCCACCACCAGCCGAAACCGACCCACAGCGCCTAGATCACCAATGAAACTTCGCAAGTCCTTGCTGATCAGCGCACTCGCGCTTGCCGCTGTGGCCGCGCTGGTCTATGTCAACCGGCTGCAGGTGCTGATGTACTCGCTGGGCTGGTACACCGACATCGTCCACCCCCGTGCGGCCAACCGCCCAGTGCCCTGGCAAACCGGGCCGGCGGCGCCAGCGCAAGCGCTGGCGCAACGTCCGCCCAACATCATCGTGATCCTGGCCGATGACCTGGGCATCAACGATGTCTCGACCCATGGCGGCGGCCACCAGGCCGAAGGCGTGCCGACACCGGCGATCGATTCGATCGCCCGCGACGGCGTGAGATTCGACCAGGGCTACGCCGGCAGTGCGGTGTGCACCGTTTCGCGCGCTGCGCTGATGACGGGCCGCTACCCCTGGCGATTCGGCGTCGAATTCACCCCGACGCCCGGCTCGCTGGCCCGCGTGGCGGGCTCGATGTACGCCCATCCCAAGCTGCTCCACCCGACCATCATCGACCAGACCAAAGCCAGCCAGGCCAAGGAATTCAACGAGCTGGGGATGCCTGCATCCGAGCGCACGTTGGCCGAACTGCTCAAGGGACGGGGTTACCACAACATCCACATCGGCAAGTGGCACCTCGGCAGCACCCCCGAGATGCGGCCCAACAACCAGGGCTTCGACGAGAGCCTGTTCATGGAGAGCGGGCTGTACCTGCCCGAAAAAGACCCGCGCGTGGTCAATTCCAAACAGGACTTCGACCCGATCGACCAATTCCTGTGGCCCAACATGCGCTACGGCGTCAGCTACAACGCCGGCAAGTGGTTCGAGCCCGCCAAGTACCTGACCGACTATTTCACCGACGAGGCGGTCACAGCGATTCAGCGCAACAAGCACCGGCCTTTCTTCATGTACTTGGCGCATTGGGGCGTTCACACGCCGCTGCAGGCCAGCAAGGCCGACTACGACGCGCTGGCCAACATCCCCGACCACCGGCGTCGGGTCTATGCGGCGATGGTGCGATCGGTCGACCGCAGCGTGGGTCGGGTGCTGCAGGCACTGCGGGACGAGGGGCTCGACAGCAACACGATCGTGATCTTCACCAGCGACAACGGTGCCCCCGGCTACATCGGCCTCCCGGATGTCAACAAGCCTTATCGCGGCTGGAAGCTCACGCTGTTCGAAGGCGGACTGCGCGTGCCTTATGTCGCCAAATGGCCCGGCCGCATCCCGGCCGGCACGCAATACGCCGCGCCGGTGTCCAACATCGACATCCTGCCCACCGTGGCGGCGGCGGCGGGCGCCAGCCTGCCAACCGACCGGGTGATCGACGGCGTCAACCTGCTGCCCTTCCTGGCGCCGGGCGGCACGGCGCAGCCGCCACGTTCGCTGTACTGGCGCGACGGCCCCTACCGCACGGTACAGGACCAGGGCTGGAAACTGATCGTCTCCGAAAGGCCTAAAAAGGACTGGCTGTTCAATCTCGGCGAAGACCCGACCGAGCAGCGCAACTTGGCTTCGCTGCAGCCGCAAAAACTGGCCCAGCTGAAGGCCTTGCTCGCGACCCACCATGCCGGCATGCCACCGCCGCTGTGGCCCTCGTTCATCGAAATACCGGTGCTGATCGACAAGACGCTGGACCAGCCACAAGCCGCCAGCGACGAGTTCACGTACTGGGCCAACTGAGCGTGGCGACACGGCTCGATCGCGGCCTGTCCGCTTTCACGCAGGCCTGGCATTCGAAGCGATGGTGGGCGTGGGCGTTGGTGTTGATGTTCGCGATGCTGCTGGCTGGCGCGGCTTGGTATGGGCTTCCAGGACGCAGCGCCGCGCCGACGGAGCGCTTGCAATGCGCCCTGCCGGTCCAGCCCAAAACAGCGCCGCATCCGGGCATGGTCTGGGTTCCCGGTGGCAGCTTCGAACTCGGTGACGGTCTCAACCCTGAAGAGTTGCCGCTGCGCCAGACCCGTGTGTCGGGCTTCTGGATGGATCGCACCGAGGTCAGCAACGACGAGTTCGCCGCTTTCGTCGCCGCCACCGGCTATGTCACGGTGGCCGAGCGGCCGGTCGATGCTGATCGCCACCCCGGCTTGACGGCCGAGTTGCGCCAGCCCGGGGCAGTGGTGTTCGTGATGCCCAAGGCGGTGACCGGCGCCGGCGCACCCGATCAATGGTGGCGCTACCTGCCAGGCGCCAACTGGCGCCATCCCGGCGGCCCCGACACCAGCATCGCCGGCCGCGGCGCATTCCCGGTCGTCACCGTGACGATCGCCGACGCGCAGGCCTATGCGCGCTGGCGCGGCCACAGCCTACCCAGCGAGGCGCAGTGGGAATGGGCGGCCCGGGCCGGCCAAGCGCGGGCCGCACAAGACCATGACCAGCCGCTGCAGGCCAACACCTGGCAAGGCCTGTTCCCGATGGCAAATTCGGGCGAAGACGGCTTCGTCGGCCTGGCGCCCGTGGGCTGTTACGCACCGAACGCGCTCGGCCTGTTCGACATGATCGGCAACGTTTGGGAACTCACCGCAGACGCCTACCAGCCCCACCATCGCCATGCCGCAGCGGAGCCCGCACCGCCCGATCAGGCGCCGGCCGGACTGCGCCAAGGCGCCCAGCGCGTGATCAAAGGCGGCTCGTTCCTATGCGCGCCGAACTACTGTGCCCGCTACCGCTCGGGGTCGCGCCAACCGCAGGACGACGACCTGGGCGCCAGCCACCTCGGGTTTCGAACCGTGCTGAACGCGGCAGGCCCAGCCCCCGGCTCCGCCAAGCCATGAACCCGCGGTCGCGACGGGCCAGATGGCAGCGCTGGGTCGGCGCGGTGCTGTTGCTGCTGGCCTCGGTCGCGGCGCTGCTTTACGCCAAGGCCGAGCAAATCGTGCTCGGTGCCGAGGCCTACCTTTATGGCTATCCGCTGGTGATCATGGACGTCACCCGCGCCAGCGCCGCGCTGAGCGTCGGGCCCGAGAATCAGCTGCGCCGGGTGCGCCAGTTCCCCGACGCCAGCTTCAAGGAGGTGGTGCGGCCCAATGTCGACACGCTCTACACCACCGCGTTCATCGACATGTCGCAAGGGCCCTGGGTGTTCGAGATGGCGGCCAACGACCAGCGCTATGAAGTGATGGCCTTTCTCGACGGCTGGACCCATGTCTTTGCCGCGCCCGGCAGCCGCAGCACCGGCAGGGCAGGCGGCCGATTCCTGCTGGTTGGTCCGGGCTGGCAGGGCGAGCAACCGGCAGGCATGACGCTGCTGCGTGCGCCCACCAACATCGTCTGGTTGATCGGCCGCACCCAGACCCGAGGCGCCGCCGATTACCCGTTGGTGCACAGGCTGCAGGACGGCATCACGTTGCGCCCGCTGAACAAGCCGCTCGGCGGGTCGGCCGAGACGACCTGGCGGGGCGCGGCGGTCAAGCCCGCGCCGCCCGTGCAGCAGATGCAGGCGATGGGCACCGACGCTTTCTTCGACCGCTTGGCAGCGCTGATGCTGACCAACCCGCCGGCCGCGGCCGATGCGCCAATGCTGCTCAAGCTAGCGCGCCTGGGCGTTCAACCAGGCCGAGCGCCGCATTGGGGGCTGCTCGACCGCTGCGCTGTCAGCCTGGGCCGCTGGATCGCCGACCGCACAGTGGCCAAGGAACTCAAGCAGCCGCGCGACTTGCTGCGCGGCTGGTCAACCCCGCCGGCGATGCTGGGTGCCTACGGCACCCACTACAACATCCGCGCGGTGGTGGCGATGGTCGGTCTCGGCGCCAACCTGCCCGCCGACGCCCTCTACCCGAACACCCGTGTCGATGACCAAGGCCGGGCGCTGGACGGCAGCCACCGCTACCGGCTGCACTTTCGTGCTGGAGCGCTACCGCCGGTCAAGGCCTTCTGGTCGGTCACGGCTTACGGGACCGACGATTTCCTGATCGACAACCCTCTCAAACGCCACGCGCTGGGCAGCCATGATCCGTTGGTCTTCAATCCCGACGGCTCGCTCGACCTGTGGCTGCAGGCCAGCCCGCCCGACCCGGCCCAGCAGGCGAACTGGCTGCCGGTGGTCTCCGGCCTGCCGTTCTTGCTCAACGCCAGGCTCTATTGGCCCGAGCCGGCGGCGCTCAAGGGCGACTGGGGTATGCCAGCGGTCGAGCGACTGGATTGAAAGCGCTTGAACCTCAAGCGATGGCTCGGATTGGCCCTTCAGCGCGACAGCCCGGCTGCCGAGGCCGGCTGCCGAGGCCAGGGGCCAGGGGCAATTCGAGCGGGGTGTCACCTTCGCGAGTGCAGGCCGTCGAGTTGATCGCCGATGATGGAGGCGACGATGACGTCGATGCCAGCCCAACCCGGCCAGGACCGCCGTGTCGGCAACCCTTTCTGAACGGAACCTGACCATGAACAAACCCGTCTGTCTGATCGTCGGTGCCGGGGCAGGCATTGGCGGCAACGTGGCCAAGCGCTTCGCTCGCGAGGGCTACCACGCCTGCTTGGCGCGTCGCACCGACAAGTCCGGCCTGGACCGCCTGGTCGCAGAGATCGAAGCCGAGGGCGGCTCGGCCACCGGCTTCATCCTCAATGCGGTCGAGGAAGGCAGCATCGAGCAAATGGTGACCCACATCGAGGCCAACATCGGCCCGATCGCTGTGACCGTGTTCAATCTGGGCGCGCAGATCGGCGACAGGGGTCTGGCCAACACCACGCTCAAGGCCTTCGAGACCGGCTGGCGCATGGCCACCTTCGGGCTGTTCCGCTTGGCGCAAGTGCTGTTCCCTTACATGGAAGCCCGCGGCAAAGGCGCGCTGCTCGTCACCTCGGCCACTGCCGCGATGCGCGGCAACGCGGGCCAGCATTCGCACGCTGCCGCCATGGGCGGACGGCGCATGCTGTGCCAATCGCTCAACGCGCAGTACGCGGCCAAGGGCATCCACGTGTCGCACATCGTGATTGACGGCGCGGTCGACGCGCCCGACACGTTGGGCAAGATGCTCGGCCCCGAGCGCTTCCAGGCGCTGCGCGAGCGCAAGGGACTGGACAACGATGGCCTGCTGCTGCCTGCCGAAGTGGCCAACACCTACTACTACCTGGCCCACCAGCACCGCTCAGCCTGGACCTTCGAGCTTGACTTGAGGGCCCATTCCGACCTGGCTTGGTGGAACCATGCCAGCCACCCGAACTGAAGTCCAAACCATCCAACCGAGGAAGACGACATGACCCAAGACCTGCTCGAAACCATCAGCGGCGGTATCGCCACGCTGACGATGAACCGCCCAGAGGCCCGCAACGCCTTGAGCCGCGAGATGATGCTCGCACTGGCCGAAGCCCTGCCCCGATTGGCGGCCGACCCGGCCGTGCGGCTGGTGGTGCTCACCGGTACCGGCCAGGCGTTCTGCTCGGGCGGCGACGTGAAGGGCTTCGCCAAGAACGCCGCCGGCGCACCGGTCACCATGACCTTCGACCACAAAGTCACCGACCTGCGCGCACGCATGGAGGTCAGTCGCTGGTTGCATGAAATGCCCAAGCCGACGCTGGCGGTGATTCCAGGCCCGGCGGCTGGTGCCGGCTTGTCGCTGGCGCTGGCCTGTGACATGCGTATCTCCACCGACGATGCCAAGTTCACGACCGCGTTCTCCAAAATCGGGCTGTCGGGCGATTTCGGTGGCAGCTACTTCCTCAACCACTTGGTCGGCGCGGCGAAAGCCCGTGAGATGTATTTCACCGGTCAAGTGATCCGCGGCGACGAGGCCCTGCGCATCGGCCTGGTCAACCGGGCGGTGCCCGCTGCGCAACTGGCCGCAGCCGCCAGCGCCTGGGCCGCCGAGCTGGCCTCATTGCCCACGGTGGCGATCGGCTACATGAAGCGCAACCTCAACACCGGGCTGAACGGCTCGCTGTCGCAAGTGCTGGACGCCGAAGCGATCCACATGATCCGGACCTTCGAGACCGACGATCACAAGGGCGCGGCCACTGCTTTTGTCGAAAAGCGGGCGCCGCACTTCGACGGGCATTGAATTCAACGCATTGCGGCGGCCAGATCGGTGCAAAGCTGCGCGCCGCGCTGCAAACCCTCGCCAGACGTCGGGCATTCCAGAATGGCGCGACGATCTGAACCCGTCCATCATTGAAGCTTTCAACCGCAGAGAACCCTATGAAAATCCCCTCTCTCAAGGAAGTCGTCACCGCTCAGGAATGGCAGCTGCGGGTTGAACTGGCTGCCGCTTACCGTCTGGTCGCCGCTTATGGCTGGAGCGACCTGATCTTCACCCACATCTCGGCGCGCATTCCGGGACCGGAGCATCACTTCCTGATCAACCCCTACGGACTGATGTTCGACGAGATCACCGCCTCCAGCCTGGTGTTGATCGACCTCGAAGGCAACAAGCTGCGCGAGTCGGCATTTCCGATCAACCCAGCGGGTTTCACGATCCACAGCTGCATCCACTCGGTGCGCGAAGACGCGGGCTGCGTGCTGCACACCCACAGCCGCGCAGGCGTCGGGGTGAGCGCGCAAAAGGCCGGGCTGTTGCCCTTGAGCCAGCAGTCCACGCTGATCATCAACTCGATTGCCTACCATGACTACGAAGGCATTGCGCTCAACCCGGACGAGAAGCCGCGCCTGCAAGCCAGCCTCGGCAATTCGAACTTCCTGATGCTGCGCAACCACGGCCTGCTGACAGTGGGTCGGACCATCCCGGAGGCGTTCCTGAACATGTACACCTTCGAGAACTCCTGCCGCATTCAAATCGATGCGCAATCGGGCGGCGCCGAACTCAACCTGATTGGCCCCGGCCCGATCAACGCCAACGCCACCAACATGGCCAAGGTTTCGCCTGGCGCCAGTGGCGCCAGCCTGGCTTGGCCGGCACTGCTGCGCAAGCTCGACCGCGAAAATCCTGGCTACGCCAGCTGAGCGAAGGGTCAGCCTGAGCCCGCACAGCGCGGCCTTGACCCGCGGGTGCCCGCTGTCGGCGGGCACTGCCGTTCCCTCCTTCGGCTCCGCGACCGGCCTTCTGGCTTGAGCCTCATCGACTGAAAGCGCTGACCATGAAAGCTGTACTTTGCAAGGCCTGGGGCCTGCCCGAAACCCTGGTGGTCGAGGACGTGCCCAAGCCCGAGCCCAAAGCGGGCGAGGTTTTGGTCGAGATCCACGCTGCGTCGGTGAACTACCCCGATGTGCTGATGATCCAGAAGAAGTACCAGATTCAGCCTGAACTGCCCTTCATCCCAGGCAGCGAAGTCGCCGGCACGGTGCGCGCGCTCGGCGAGGGTGTCAGCAACGTCAAGGTGGGCGACCGGGTGATCGCCTTTGTCGGACTCGGCGGCTTTGCGCAGTTCGTCGCGGCCAAGGCGGCCGGACTGATTCCGATCCCGCCTGAGCTTGACGATGCGGTCGCCGCCAGCTTCACGCTGGTCTACGGCACATCGCACCACGCGGTGATCGACCGTGGCGAACTCAAGGCAGGCCAGACCATGCTGGTACTGGGCGCCGCTGGCGGCGTGGGCCTGTCGGCGGTCGAGATCGGCAAGGCGGTCGGCGCACGCGTGATCGCCGCCGCATCGACCGACGAGAAGCTCGCGGTCTGCAAGGCCCATGGCGCCGACGTTTTGATCAACTACAGCACGCAAGACCTGCGCGCAGCGATCAAGGAGGCCACGGGCGGCCTCGGGCCCGATGTGATCTACGACCCGGTCGGCGGCGTCTATGCCGAGCCGGCGTTTCGTTCGATCGGCTGGCGCGGCCGCTATCTGGTGATCGGCTTTGCCAACGGCGAAATTCCCAGGCTGCCGGCCAACCTGATGCTGCTCAAAGGGGCAAGCATGGTCGGCGTGTTCTGGGGCGATTTCGCCCGCCGCGAGCCCCAGGCCAATGCCGCGGCGATGCGCCAGATGATGGGCTGGATCGCCGAAGGCAAGCTGCGGCCGCTGATCTCGGCACGCTACTCGCTGGCCGACACCGCCAAGGCGTTCAATGCCTTGGCCGCGCGCCAGGCCACGGGCAAGATCGTGATCGAGCCTGGCCGCGCCTGATCAGCGCTGGATCGCTCGCCAAGCTTTTCTTCCGACCCCGTTTTTTCCCCTTTCAAAGGACTTGAACCCCATGAAGACCAAGATCACTGAAATGTTCGGCATCGAGCATCCCATCATCCAGGGCGGTATGCACTATGTCGGCTTTGCCGAGTTGGCCGCCGCGGTGTCCAATGCCGGCGGACTGGGCATCATCACCGGGTTGACCCAGCGCACGCCCGAATTGCTGGCCAATGAGATCAGGCGCTGCCGCGAGATGACCGACAAACCTTTCGGCGTCAACCTGACTTTCCTGCCCACGGTGAGCTCGCCCGACTACCCGGGCTACATCAAGGCCATCATCGACGGCGGCGTCAAGGCAGTCGAGACCGCCGGCAACAACCCGCAGAAGTGGCTGCCGGCGATGCACGAGGCCGGCATCAAGGTGATCCACAAGTGCACCTCGGTGCGCCATTCGCTCAAGGCCGAATCGATCGGCTGCGACGCCGTCAGCGTCGACGGCTTCGAATGCGGCGGCCACCCGGGCGAGGACGACATCCCCAACTTCATCCTGCTGCCGCGCGCTGCCGACGAGCTGAAGATCCCGTTCGTCGCCTCAGGCGGCATGGCCGACGGGCGCTCACTGGTCGCCGCCCTGGCGCTGGGCGCCGAAGGCATCAACATGGGCACACGCTTCATCGCGACCCAGGAAGCCCCGGTTCACGAGAACGTCAAGCAAGCGATCGTCGCGGCCAGCGAACTCGACACCCGCTTGGTGATGCGCCCATTGCGCAACACCGAGCGCGTGCTGCGAAACACCGCGGTCGACCGCCTGATCGCGAAGGAAAAAGAACTGGGTGCGAACCTGAAGTTCGAAGACATCATGGCCGAGGTCGCCGGCGTCTACCCGAAAATCATGCTCGAAGGCACGATGGAGGCCGGCGCCTGGTCCTGCGGCATGGTGGCGGGCCTGATCCACGATGTTCCCACCTGCAAGCAACTGATCGACCGCATCATGGCCGAAGCTGACGCGATCATCCGCCAGCGGCTGGCGGGTTTTCTGTGACGCCTTGATCGGCCTTGGCCCGATGCGCCGCCGATCGCAGCGCGCCGGGCTCTCAAGCAAATGTGGCTTTGCCACTTTGCTTGATCCCCACGGGGGGCGGCCGGCTTTGGCCGGCCTTGGGGCACTCAGGCGTTCAACCCATCTTCAGGAATTCGACCCAGTTGCCATCCGGGTCGGTGACGATCGCGATGTGGACGCCGGGCCGGATCTCTTTCTCAGGCACGACCAACGGCGCGCCGGCATCGCTACAGGCCTTGACCATCTCGCTCAGGTTGCTGATCGTCATCGTCCAGTAGCGCAAGCCCGCTGCGCTCTGGATACCGCCGGGTGCTGAAGGGTTCAAAGCCGGTTCTGCAGGCATGACCCGCAACTTGATCAGGCTGTCGCCGCACATCAGCCGGTGCATCACGCCGCCGGCCGGCATGGCCATCTCGCCGACATGTTTCAGTCCCAGCAGGTCGCGGTAGAACGCCAGCATCGCCGGGCCGTTGGCCGTGACGATGCCCAGATCGATCGATTGCTTGGTCAGTGCGATGCCCATGGAGGTCTCCTAGTGTTGGTGGGCCACGACTCTGAGCCTGCCGGGCGTCAACAGCAGTCACCCGCGAGACCTTGGACCTGCAAGAAGTCACCGACAAACGATTCGACAAACGCTTCGACAATCGATGCGACAAGCCATGGCCGGCGTCGGCCAGCTACTTTTTTCAAGGAACACCGATGTCTGCTGCCCAGGAAGTCCCCGCCACTGCAGGATCCACCGCTGACGCCTCGCTGCTGCTCAGCGGCGTGCCGGGATCGCCCTACACCCGTAAGATGGTCGCGCTGCTGCGCTACCGCCGCATTCCCTACCGACTGATACAGGCCTCGCGAGGCGTGCCCGGCCTGCCCAGCGCCAAGGTGCACCTGCTGCCGACCTTCTACCTGCCCGGTGTCGATGGCAAGCTCGAGGCGGTGACCGACTCGACGCCGCTGATCCGGCGCTTCGAGGCCCAGTTTGCCGGCCGCCACGCGGTGCCGATCGATCCCGCACTCGCGCTGATCGACGCGCTGATCGAGGACTACGCCGACGAATGGCTGACCAAGGCGATGTTCCACTACCGCTGGCGCTATGCCGAGGACATCCACAAAGCCGGCTTGATCCTGCCTTGTTGGGCGCTCGGACCGATGGACGATGCGACGCTCCAGACAATGGCGACCTCGATCCGCGACCGCCAGATTCCGCGCCTGCGTTTCGTCGGCTCGAACGAGGTGACCGGGCCGGTGATCGAGGCCAGCTATGTCCGCTTCATCGACGCGTTCGAAGACCATCTGCGCGGACACCGCTTCTTGTTGGGCGAGCGACCCGGTGCGGCCGACTTTGGCGTCTACGGCCAGCTGACCCAGCTCGCGCACTTCGACCCGACCTCGATGGCCTTGACGCTGCAGCGCGCGCCACGGGTCTATGCCTGGGTCGGCACCATGGAAGACCATTGCGGGCTCGAGCCCACCGATGCGCAATGGCTGGACTGCACAGCGCTACCGGCCACGGTGACTGCGCTGCTGCGCGAGATCGGCCGCGTCTATCCGGCGGCGATGCTGGCCAACGCGGCCGCGCTGCAGGCGGGTGCTACCGAGTTCAAGACCGAGATCGACGGCAAACCCTGGGTTCAGCAAGCCTTCCCTTACCAAGGCAAATGTCTGGCCTGGTTGCGCCGCGATTACCAAGCGCTGGCGCCGGACGCACGCCAGCGCTTTGACCGAGCGCTGGCCGGCACCGGCTGCGGCCCGATCTTCGGGATGGCCGACTAAGTCCGGCCCTGGGTCGTCAGCGTAGGCGGCGTCAGACCGCCGTCTGGCCCGTCATCTGCCGCGTCACCGGGTGCGAACTTGACAGCCCGCCGTCGACCGCAATGGCCTGCCCGTTGACATAGCTCGACTGGTCCGACGCCAGGAATAGCGCGACCTGGGCCAGCTCATCGGGCTGAGCGGCACGGCGCAACGGGTTGAGCCGGCCCAGCTTGTGGCTCACGCCCTTGTCCTTGGCGTACTCGAAGGTCGGCCGCGTCATGCCGGTCTCGGTCAGCCCGGGACAGATCGCGTTGACCCGCACATTGGTCTCGCACAACTGCTGGGCCGAGACCATCGCCAGGTTGATCACACCGGCCTTGGAGGCCGAATAAGCCGGGCCGCCAGCGCCCGAGCGTATGCCCGCGACCGATGCCGTGCAAATGATCGACCCACCGCGGCCAGCATCGGCCATCGCCTTGCCGGCGTGCTTGACCATCAGCCAGGGACCGATCAGGTTGACGCGCAAGATCTCGGTCCAGACCTCGGGTGTCAGGTCGAAGATGCCGTCCCGGCCGCCCGAGATGCCGGCATTGGCAAAAGCGACATCGAGCTGGCCATAGGCAGACTTCGCGGTGGCCACCAACAGCGCCACGTCGGACTCGAGACCGGCGTCGATCTGCAACGCGGTGGCCGCGCCTCCGGCCTCCACCACGCGACGGGCGGTGTCGTGTACCGCGGCGCTCTTGTCCCCCAGCACCAAGTTGGCGCCTTCGCTGGCGAACAGCAGGGCCGCCGCCCGGCCGATGCCAGAACCTGCGCCGGTGATGATCGCAACCTTGTGTTCAAGCCGTCCTGACATGCTGCTGCTCCTGTTGAAAATGCTGCGCCGATTGTGGCGCAGCACGCGCTTCAGGCGTCGGTCGGGGCCGTCGCGGCCTGGCGCCGGATCAGGTGGTCGGCGATCACGCCGCGGATGTAGTCGGCCATCCTGGCGCTGCTGTTGGGTCGAGCCAGCGCCTGAAACCCACCGGTCACCGCCAGGTAGAACAGCGCAGCCAGGTCGGTGGAGGACTTGACGTCGCGGGTCAGGCGCAGGAACTTGGCCTCGAACAAGGCCATCCGCGCGGCATCGACTTCAGCCAACATCTGCGCCACCCAAGGGTCGCGCCGACCCAGGCCGCGCAGCGCGAGCTCGAAACGCAGGTTTTTCAAGTCGGCGCCGCCTCGCGCCAGCGCGAGGTCCAGCAGCTGCAGCAGATCGGCCTGTGGGTCTTCGCTGGACTCGCCCTGTATCCGCAGGCCCTCGGCGATCTCACGCTGCTGCCAACGTGCCAGCAAGACCTTGACCAGATCCGCATGGTCGGCGAAGTGCCAATAAAAGCTGCCTCGCGTCACGCCCAGCGACTGGGCCAGCGCGACCACCCGCAACTGGTCGAATCCGCCGTCGACCACCGCTTCGAAAGCGGCGTCCAGCCAGTCGTCGCGGCGCAGGCGCTGCGCGTCGCTGCGCTTGCCGGGCTTCTCGGCAGGCCGGGCCCTGGGCATCGGTGCCCTCGTTCCTGATCCGTCGTTCATCGCTCACCTTGTTTCGGGCCGCCACCGGTTCAGCAACCCGCCGCGCGAGGATACCTTGGCCTGCTGCACCGTCATGGATAGGCTACAGTCAGCTTCATCAATGCAGTGGTGTATGGAAGGTCGGCCTGCAGCACCGCGACAGGTCAGCGGGCCAGCAGGTCAGCAGCCTGCAACCCAACAGCGCTTGATGACTCCCACGCCTTCACAAGACCTGGACTTTTACCCGCCATGAACTCTTTGCTGAAAGCGGCTTGCATCGCCGCCTACACCCTCGCGCTGGCCCGTCTGACCGGCCTGCTCAGCCCGGAGGCGATGCCGCGGGTGACCTGGATCGCCGGTGGCCTGCTGGGGATCCACGCGCTCGAGTTGCTGTTCGTGTTCAAACATGTGCGGCTGTACCGCGGTCCGTTGGCGGCGAGCGTGGTGTTGACGCTGCTGTTCGGCCTGCTGCACTGGAAGCCGTTGGCGGACCAGGCCGCACGAGACAAGGCCCAGCGCCTTGCCTAAGGGCTTGCGCCGCTGGCTGACCGCTCTGGGCCTGCTCGCGGCCTGCGCAGCGCAGGCCGCCGCCAGACCCAACATCGTGCTGCTGCTGGCCGATGACTGGGGTTTCAGCGACGTCGGCGCCTACGGCGGCGAGATCGCCACACCCCACCTCGACGCGCTGGCGCGACAAGGCATGCGCTTTGCCAACTTCCATGTCGCCGCATCTTGCTCACCGACCCGCTCGATGCTGCTGACCGGCGTCGACAACCACCGCAACGGCGTGGGCAACATGCGCGAGACGATCCCGCAATCGCATCTCGGCCAACCCGGCTACCTCGGCGTGCTCAACGACCGGGTCGTCACCATCGCATCCTTGCTGCGCGACAGCGGCTACCGCACCTCGGTCGCCGGCAAATGGCATGTCGGCAAGGAGCCGCACAACCTGCCGCCGGCGCGTGGTTTCGACCGCTCGCTGGTGATGGGCGACAGCGGCTCGGACAACTGGGAAACCGGCAAACGCTACCTTGATCTGACCGACAAGGTGTATTGGTTCGAGGACGGCCGCGAGGCCGTGATGCCCAAAGAGTTTTACTCCTCTCAGTTCTATGTCGACAAGACGATCGACTACTTGCGCGCTGGTGCCGGCTCGGGCAAGCCCTTCTTCGCCTACGTGGCGTTCCAGGCCAACCACATCCCGGTGCAGGCGCCCAAGGAATTCATCGCCAAATACCAAGGCCGCTACCAAGCCGGTTGGACCGCGCTGCGACAAGCACGGCGCGACAAAGCGGTCGCGCTGGGACTGGTGCCGCCAGACACCGCCATGGTGACGATGGGCACCAGCACCGACTGGGACCAGCTCAGCCCGGCCGAGCAGGCTTACCAGGCCCGGCGGATGGAGGTCTACGCGGCGATGGCCGAAGCCATGGACTTCCATGTCGGCCGGCTGATCGCCCACCTCAAAGCCAGCGGCGAATACGACAACACGGTCTTCGTCTTCTTGTCGGACAACGGCGCCGAGGCTTCAGACCCCTATGCCACGACCTTGGGCCGTTGGTGGCTGGACCGCGAATACCAGCGCGATTTCGACCAGCTCGGCGCCAAAGGGGCTTACAGCGTGATCGGGCCGAGCTGGGCCAGTGCCGCCGCGTCACCGCTGAGCACCTACAAGTTCTACTCGGGCGAAGGCGGCATCCGGGTGCCGCTGATCGTCTCGGGCATTCCTGGCATGCCGCAAGACCGGATCGCCCACAGCCTGGCCCATGTCAACGACATCGTGCCCACCTTGCTCGACCTGGCGCAGGTCGCACGCCCGGGCAATCGCTACCAGGGCCGGCCGATCGAACCGCTGGCCGGCACCAGCATGCTGCCGCTGCTGATGGGCCAATCTGACCGGGTGCATGCACCTGACGAGGCGATCGGCTACGAGCTGTCGGGCAACCAGGCGCTGTTCCTGGGTGACCTGAAGCTGATCCGCAACATTGCACCGGTCGGCGACGGCCAATGGCATCTCTACGACATCCGCCGCGACCCTGGCGAGACCCGCGACCTGCAGCAAGCGCAGCCCGAGGCCTTCAAGACCATGCAGGCCCGCTACGCAAGCTGGGCCGAAGCCCATGGCGTGCTGGCAATGCCCGAAGGCTACGACCCCATCCACCAGGTGCTGATCAACGCGCTGGTCAACGTCTATGTGCCGCGCTGGCGCAACCCGGCGCTGGCACTCGCCGCCGGCTTGCTGGCATGGTTGGCGCTGCGCTGGCGCCGCCAACGAGCTAGCCGCAAGCCATGAGCGGCTACCTCGCCAGCCCCTGGCCGGGCGAGGACGGCGGCGCGGCGCGCCTGCAAAGTCCTCGCAGCGGTGCCGGACTGGCCCTGCGAGCGGGCGAGACGCTGGGCTGCGTCACCCGTCACACCTGGCTGTCGACGATGACCCTGCTGGGCGCGCCGGGCGAGGTCTACCTGCTGACGCACTCGGCGCTGCGCGCGCATGTCGGCCTGCCCACCAGCGCCTGTGTCGAGCTGATCGACCCGCAGAGCCTGAAGACCCGGCTGCGATCACCCCGTCTGGCCGGCGGACCGATGTGGCCCGGCGGCATGGCCTTGCACCGCAACGGTGGGCTCACTGTCGTCTACGGTCGACATGCGCACCGGCTCGACCGCGCCTGCGCGCCGCTGGCCTGCTGCGAGCTGCCGCTGGACCAGCCCTACAACTCCTTTGTGATCCTCGACAACGGCCTCATCGTCACGAAGAACCTGTCGCAGACCTGCCCGGCGCGGCTGACCGTGCTCGACCCCGAGACGCTGGGCCGCGCAGCGCCCGACCTCGATGCGCCCGAGCCTTCGGTGGCCAGGCTCAGCGCCTGGGGCAACACGGTCTACCTGGTCGGCGTCAGGACGGTCTATCGCTACCACTGGGACGAGCTCGCTCAGCGCCTGCTGCTCGACCCCGAATGGCGCTTCGACTACATCGGCAGCAGTGCGCAAAGCCATGGCTGGGACGCCGTGCTCGACGGCCAGCATGCCTGGTTCATGGACAACGGCGCGCATCGCTACCTTTACCGGATGATCGGCGCCGGCGTCCGCCGAACTGCCAACCGTCTGATCCGGGTCTCGATGAGCGACGCGCGCGACCACCTGGCGCTGCCGGTCAGCGGCCTGGCTGGCGGCAGCATCACCAACCCACCGCTGATCGACCCGCAGCGGCGCATCGCGGTCGGCTACGACTCGGCGAACCGCCACCTGCAGGCTTGGCGCATCGACGCCGATGCCGGTCTGAAACCGCTGTGGCAGCGGCGGCCCTTCGGCTGCGCCAGCCACATGATCCTCTACCCCGACAGCGGCGAACTCGTGCTCAACGACTACCGCGGCCACGGCGAGGAGGTGGTGGTGCTCGACATCGATTCGGGCCAGCCGGCCCCAGTGATCAGCACGGTATTGGTCTTCTATGGGCCGGCTGGCCAGGG
>CANFPU010000009.1 GCA_947448955.1 Burkholderiales bacterium | reverse complement strand
CGGCCGCTTCATGCTGTTCTTCGGGCCGATCAGCTCGCTGTTCGACCTGGCCACTTTCGCGCTGATGTGGTGGGTCTTCGGCGCCAACAGCCTGGCCAGCCAGGGGCTGTTCCAGTCGGGCTGGTTCGTCGTCGGGCTGCTGACGCAAACGCTGGTGGTGCATCTGATCCGCAGCCCCAAGCTGCCCTTCATCGAAACCCGCGCCGCCACGCCTTTGCTGCTGACGACCGGCGCGATCATGGCGCTGGGCCTGTGGCTGCCGTTCGGGCCGCTGGCCGGCTACTTCAAGCTGCAGGCGCTGCCGCCAGCCTACTTCGGCTGGCTGCTGGCGATCCTGCTGGGTTACGGCACGCTGACGACGCTGATGAAGCGCTTCTACAGCCGGCGCTACGGCTGGCAGTGAAGGCTGCAGCGGTCAACCTGGCACGCCAGCAGGCGCCCGCTGGCACCCTCAGCTTCGGTAACGCCACCACCACCGTTACCACCACGATGACCACCGCCGCCACCCCCGCCTCACATCGCCCTCTAAGGTTCAAAGCCCGGCGCCGGGTCTCACGGCACCCACCGGAGTTCGCCGGTCTTCCTCGGCAGGCCAGGTCAGCGTCATGGCCATGGGCCAAGCCCAATGGCGCCAATTGCCGAGTTGGGCAACCTGTTACCTTGGCCGTTAAACGCAGTCCGATCGGCTGATGCAAGGTTCTGCAAGCTTACGACGCTTCACCATGTTAGCCTCCGGCAGGATCAGTAACGGCGAGCCGGCCTGCGCTATCAGCAAATCAACCCTCTTTTAACGGGAGACAATGACATGAAAATATTAAGTAGGATATTTTTCTCCATCATTTTGATGGTCGGTTTGCTGGGCATGAATGGCGCAGCGAATGCTGCCAACTGCGATGCCGGCAGTTACATGACCAACAACAAAAGCTGTAGAGCTTGTTCTGCTGGCACCACATCCCCCGGCGGCGGGCAGGCCAATGCAGTCTGCAGCGACTGCAGCAAAGGACAATACTGCCCGGGTGGAACGGCGGCAAGTGACTGCCCAGTAGGCTCGTACTGCACGACGACCTCCCTGAAGACCGCTTGCCCCATTGGGACGACCAGCGCGGCAGCCGCCACCAAAAGCAGTGAATGCAATAAGGCGAAAGTGGGTTACTACATGGCTGCCGGCAGCAGCACAGCCACAATTTGTCCGGTTGGCCACTCTTGCCCAACTGAAGGATTGACATCGCCAACCCCCTGCGCTGTTGGCTACTATCAAACAGATATCGGGAAGACTGTCTGTATCGCCGCCACCGCTGGCGCTTATGTCGACAAGGCGGGAAGCCAGTATCAAGTGCATTGCACAGCCGGCGGCTATTGCCCTGCAGACAGCAATGGTCGCTATACATCGAAAGTCGCTTGCCCTGCTGGCACCTTCGGCCCGAATAGCGGACAGACGTCCAGCACAGCCTGCAGTGGCACCTGCTCAGGCGGTTATTTCTGCGGTGCCGGCAGTTTTTCATCGACAGCTTCGCAATGCCCGTTGGGCAGCTACTGCCCACAGGGCAGTTCGTCGCCCACCCAATGTCCGATGAATTACTACTGCCTCGCCGGCCAGTCCAGCGGAACCGTAAACAAATGTGCAGCGGGCTACTATTGCCTTCCGGGCAGTTACAGCCCGACCAGCTACCAATGCCCACCGGGCTACTATTGCCCAGAAGGCAGCGGAGCAGCGGGAACCAATTCGACGGCGTTCGACGCCAGCGCGACCATCAAAAAATGTCCAGCCGGCTATTATTGCCCGGTCGGCACTTCAAACTACACATCGAACCTCTGCCTTCCTGGATACTATTGCCCGGCGGGCACCATGTCAGCAACAGCGAATCAGTGCGCAGCAACTACCTATTGCCCGGCGGGCAGCTCGGCGCCTACCAAATGCGAACCAGGCTACTACTGCACAGCGGGGGTTGGGATTGGGACTGTTTGCCCTGCGGGTTTCTACTGCCCGGCGGGCACTGGCGCGGCCGCAAGCTATCCTTGCGTGGCAGGTTACTACTGCCCGACGGGCAGCACCGCCACTGAACCCACTATTGCGGCGATGGATGCCAGCACCACCATCAAGAAATGCCCGGCCGGCTACTCTTGCGCCACCGGCAGTTCATTTCCATCCGTTTGCACTGCGGGTTACTACTGCCCTGTCGGGACCATGTCAATGTCGTCAGCCTATCAATGCTTGGCTGGAAACTATTGCCCCACCGGCAGCAGTACCCCTACAGCCTGCCTGCCAGGCACCCTATCAGCAGCCGGTGCATCATCGTGCTCGTTGACTTGCCCAACCGGGAAGACGAGGTCCGGCACGACACAAGCCTGCCTATAGCGATATCGATGGCCCGCGACTGAACCGGGCCAGTGGTCTGCTGACCCGGCGCATCAGGCCCTCAGGCTAAGAACATCGCCTGCAGCGTCTTCAAGGTGTTGTCCAAGGTGGCCGGGCGCAGCGCCCTGAGTCGCTTGACGAGCCGCACGCGGTCCAGCGCACGGATCTGGTCGAGCACAATCAGGCCTGGCTTGCCCTGGAAAGTGACCGGGATGCGGAACGCCGCCGGCCTGGAACCCGTGGTCATCGGCGCGACGATGACGGTGCGAAGATGCGCATTGATCTCGTCGGGCGAGATGACCACGCATGGGCGAGTCTTCTGGATTTCGCTGCCCAGCATCGGGTCCAGTTGCGCCAGCCAGATGTCGCCGGCCTTCATCACCACACCAGGTCGGCGTCGTCCTGGTTGGCGAACGCCGGCCACACCAGCGGGTCCGGGTCGGACGCAGCGATGCGGCGGGCGTCCTCGGCCCAGCCTTCGCGCGGGTTGGCGCGAGACGGGCGGAATTCGATCACCCCGTCACGCACCTGCAGATCGACCGTTCCCGCCAAACCCAGTTGAGCCAGGATGGGCTTGGGGATCAGTACGCCCTGCGAGTTGCCCATATTGCTTGATCGACGGATGACCAAACTGCCGGGTATTCGACTGATCTGATGCGCCATGGGATCCGCCCGAACCTATTCGAAAGCGGGACAGCGGCAGATCGATAAGGCCTCGGAGATGTGGCTCAGCGCCCGCCGCGCGGCACGGCAACAGCCGGCACGAGGCCCAAGCTTGCGGCACGGCGCGCAAATCGGCGGTCGTCGAACGTCATGAATCCGGTGCAGTGCTTGCTGGCCAGCCAATGCAAAGCATCGGCAAAATCCAGGCCGTCGCTATGGCAAGCCAAGGCATCGGAGATGCGTGACCACTCTTCCACTTTGACGTTAGGCAGCCCGAGCAAATGCCTGACGACGCGTACAAAGTCTTTGGCCGCAAAACCGTAGAAAGCACGCAAGACCCATTCGAGTTCCAACATCACCGTCAAGGGAACAAAGATCTGGGCGGATTCAGTGAACAGGCGCTGGGCCAGCGGGCGTTGCTTGACCGCTTCGGGGTCGGAGGGATCATCGACGTAAAAACGCGCCAGGATGTTGGTGTCAAGCGCGATCATCGGCGTGGTCTCGCATGGCCTTGGAGACATCAAAATCAGCCAGACGACGCTTGCCCGGCAGTTTGCAGACCAGCATGCCGAAGCCGTCCTGGACATGGCTGGGCACCACCTGACGCTTCATCTCGACACGGATGACCTGACCTTCCAGGCTGAAACTGAGTTGGCAACCCGGCGCAATGCCCAGGCGACGCCGAATCTGCACCGGAATGACAACCTGACCTTTGTCTGAAACAGTGACGGTCTGCATTTTTCCGAATCCTCTTACTTGGTAAGAAAACTCTACCACAGCGTCAGCAAACCGTGGATCTGGCTTTCAATCGCGAGCCCTGCCACGCGTCAAGCCACCTCAGCCTGCGATCGCTTCTGGCCAGACAGCCCTTCGGCCAGTTGTCAACCGACTCCGACTCAGACTGCAGGCCGCCCCAAACCGTAGACCGGCGTGTCGATGCCCTCCATCCTGGCTTTGAGCTGCAACGCGAGGTAGCGAGAGTAGTGGCGCGACTGGGCCAGGTTGCCGCCATGGAACCACAGCGCGGTCTGGCGCGTCGGTTTCCACATGTTGCGCAGTTCGCCCTCCCAGGGGCCGGGGTCCTGGGTCGTGTCCGACCCCAGGCCCCAGCAGGGGCCGACCGCCTCGGCGACCTCGGGCGAGATCAGCGACTCGGCCCAGCCGGTCATCGAGCCGTAGCCAGTGGCGTAGACGACCAGGTCGGCCGGCAGCTCGCTGCCATCGCTCAACACCACCGAGTCCTCGGTCAGCCGGTCGACGCCGACGCCAGACTTCAGCGCGATGCGGCCATCGGCGATCAGTTCGGACGCGCCAACATCGATGTAGTAGCCCGAGCCACGGCGCAGGTACATCGGCCCCAGTCCTGATTCGTCTTCGCCGAAAGTCAGCTGGAAACCCGCGGCGCGCAGCCGGTCGTAGAACGGCGCGTCGTCGCGCTGGATCTGGGCGCAGACGGGCATCTGAAATTTCGGCACCAGCCGGTAAGGGATCGATGCGACCGTCAGATCCGCCAGATCCGTGCTAACCCCGGCCTGGAGCGCCGCCTCCGAGTACAACACGCGGCCGTAGCGGCCCTGGGTCTCAGAACGCACCACCAGCGTGGGCGAGCGCTGCAGCATCGTCACCTCGGCGCCATGCTCCCAAAGATCTGCGGCGATGTCGTGCGCCGAGTTGTTCGAGCCGACCACGACGCAGCGCTTGCCGGCAAAGTCTTCGCCGCCACTGTGCTGGCTGGAATGGTGCTGGCGGCCACGGAACTGCGACGCGCCGGGGAAGTCCGGGACGCGGGGCCGGCCTGACATGCCGGTCGCCAACACCAGGTGGCGCGGCCGCAGCGTGACCGCTTGGCCCTCGCGCAGGACTTGCACCGTCCATTGCTGCGAGGCCTCGTCGAAGGACGCTTTCAGGCATTCGGTCGAAGGCCAGTAGTTCAGCTCCATCAGCCGGGTGTAGGCCTCGAGCCAGTCGCCCATCTTGTCCTTGGGCGTGTAGACCGGCCAGTGGTCTGGGAACGGCAGGTAAGGCAGGTGGTCATACCAGACCGGGTCGTGCAGGCAGAGCGACTTGTAGCGCTTGCGCCAGGCGTCGCCCGCGCGGGGGTGCTGGTCGACGATCAACGTGGGCACCCCCAGCTGCTTGAGCCGCGCGCCCAGACCCAGCCCGCCCTGGCCGCCGCCGACGATCAGGCAATAGGGCTGACGCTGGTAACCCAGTTCGGCGGCCTCGGCGGCCTGCGCGTCGAGCCAGTTGCGTCGGCCACGGATCGCGCCATGCTCGGCGCCGAGTTCGCGGGTCTCGCCGCGCTTTTCCTCGAAACCCTTGAGTTCCTGCAGGGTCGTGAACAGCGTCCAGCAGCGGCCCTCCTTGAGCCGGACATGGCCTTTGCCGCGGCCGACCGAGGTCTCGAAGCTGAACCAGGCCTGGACCGCACCCTGCGCGACGCCTTGGCCTTCGCTCGCCGCGCCGTCGAGCACCCAATGGTGGGGCTGCACCCGCGCCAGCGTGTGCAAAAGCATCGCGGCGATGCCAGACCGGCCCTCGAGCGTCGCGATGTTCCAGGTGAACGCGATCAGATCGCGCCAATAGGCCTCGTCGCCAAACAGCGCTGACGCGGCCGGGACGTCGCCCCGGCTCAGCGCGGCTGAAAAATTCGCCAGCCAGTCGGCGACTGCGGCTGTGGAATCGTCGTGAGTCGTCATGCGATGTCCTGGTTCGGGCGTCGTGGCCAATCCACGGCCGGCATGAGAATATAGGATATAGAAGAATTGTCGCCGGCGTCGGCGACACCCCACCCGCCGATCCGGCCAGGAGACCCGAGCCATGAGTGCAGATGCATCCTCTACCGACAGCCCCACGGGCGCTCAGGTCTGGCGCGACGCCTGGGGCATCCCGCACATCCGGGCCGCCAACCCCGACCAGGCTTTCAGCGCGCTGGGTTTCGTCCATGCGCAGGACAGGCTGTTCCAGATGGAGTCGCTGCTGCGGCGCGGCACCGGGCGTCACGCTGAATGGGTCGGCAAGACAGCGATCAAAGCCGATACGCTGGCGCGGCAACTCGACACACTCGGCGCGTCGCAACGTGACTTCGCCGCGCTGGGGGCGCCGGCCCAGGCGATGCTGACCGCCTATGCCCGCGGGGTCAACGACTTCATCGCGACCGGCGCGCGGCCAGTCGAATACGGCTTGCTCAAGACCGAACCCGGCGCCTGGGAGCCCTGGCATTCGATCGCGGTGATGCGCCAGATCGGTTTCCTGATGGGCTCGGTCTGGTGGAAGCTGTGGCGCGCCGCTGCGCTGCCCATCGTCGGCGCCGAGGCGCTGACCAGGCTGCGTTTCGAGGACGGCGGCGACGAATTGATGTGTCTGCCGCCGGGGCTGTCGACCGGGCCGTACCAGGCGCTGATGGCCGATCTGCAGCCCGGCGTCGCCGCGCTGCTCGAAACGGCCGCGCCCGATGTCAGCGGCGGTGGCAGCAACAACTGGGCGCTGGCGCCGGGCCACACCGAGACCGGCCGACCGCTGGTCGCGGGTGACCCGCACCGGGTGCTCGAGATGCCCAATATGTACGCCCAGGTCCACCTGGCCTGCGACCGCTTTGACGTGATCGGAATGACCGTGCCGGGCGTGCCGGGGTTCCCGCATTTCGCCCACAACGGCTCGGTGGCTTGGAGCGTGACCCATGCCTTCATGGACATCCACGACCTCTATGTAGAGCGATTCGACGCCGATGCCCAGGCCAGCCTGTACCAGGGCCAATGGGAACCGGTGCGGCGCAGGACCGAGTCGATCACGGTGCGCGGCGAAGCCAGCGTGCAGGTCGAGGTGGTCGAGACCCGCCACGGCCCGGTGATCGCCGGCGATCCGCGCCGGGGCAGCGCGCTGGCGCTGCGGTCGGTGCAGTTCGCACCGTTGGACCGGTCATTCGACTGCCTGCTCCCGATGCTGGAGGCCAAGACCGTCGCTGCGTTGTACGAGTCCACCCGCGAGTGGGGGCTGATCGACCACAACCTGGTCGCCGCCGACACCCAGGGCAACATCGGCCACCGCGTGCGGGCCAAGGTGCCCAGGCGTCCCAGGTCCAACGGCTGGCTGCCCGTGCCGGGCTGGACCGGCGAGCATGAATGGGACGGCATGGTGGCCTGGGAGCGCATGCCCGCGAGCATCAACCCGGCCGGCGGCAAGCTGGTCACCGCCAACAACCGGGTGCAGGCCGAGGGCGAGGACTACCTATGCACCGACGCGATGCCGCCGCACCGGGCGCGCCGGATCTGGCAGCGGCTGGCCGAGCTCCAACGCGCTTCGGTCGCCGACATGGGCGCGGTGCACCGCGACCTCGAGACCATCCCGGGCCAGGCGTTGCGCGACCGGCTGCGCGGGCTGCCGGTCACCGATGCTGCTGCCGCAGCGCTGCAGCAGCTGATCCTGGGCTGGGACGGCCGGATGACGGCCGACTCGACCGGCGCGACCGCTTACAACGCGCTGCGGCTGGTGCTGACCCGGCTGGTGGCCGAGCGCAGCGGACTGCGCGCGGTCAGCCAGAACCCCCACGCCCAAGTGCCGCCCGGCACCCAGGCCGATAACCAGCTCTGGTGGGCGCTGCCCGGGCTGCTGCGGTCCGACGACCGCGTGCTGCTGCGTGGCGCGAGCTGGGACGAGCTGCTGCTGCAGGCGCTGGCTACCTGTGCGGCCCAGCCCGAGACCTGGAACCAGACCTGGGGGCTGGCGCACCGGCCACGGCTGGGCCATGCGTTGTCAGCGCTGTTCCCAGACCAGGCTGCTCGGCTCGACCGCTGGTCGGCGCCAATCGGTGGCGACAACGACACGGTGATGGCAACCGGCTGCGCGGCGACGATCGGCAGCCGGGCGATCTACGGCTCGCTCGCCCGCTATGTCTTCGATGTCGGCGGCTGGGACAACTGCCGCTGGGTGGTGTTTCACGGCGTCTCGGGCGAGCCCGACAGCCCCTGGTACATGAACCAGAACGAGGCTTGGGCAGCGGGCGAGACGGTGCCGATGCTTTACGACTGGACCCGGATCAAGGCAGAAGCCCTGAGCCACCAGGCGATCCCCGATCGCGGGCCCGCAAGCCCGGCGCGCTGAGCTCGCGCCCGACCGGCAGACCACCATGCCCGCAGGTCTGAGCGCCAGCAGCCGCGAGAACCTGAGCTCTCGCGTCTATGGCCAGTTGCGCGAGGCGCTGATGGCCGGCCGCTTCTGGCCCGGCCAACGCCTGCGGATCCGCGAACTCGCCACCGCGATGGACGTCAGCGACACGCCGGTGCGCGAGGCCATCATGCAGCTGGTGCGGGAAGGCGGGCTGGAGATGCGATCGGGCCAGGCGATCACGGTCGTCAAGCTCAGCCTGGCGCGCTACCAGGAGCTGCGCGAAGTTCGGCTGCTGCTTGAAGGCCTGGCGACCGAGAAGGCCACGCCCTTGATCACGCCGGCTGAGATCGACACGCTCGAGCTGCGGCACCAGCAGCTCGTCGCCGCCGAGCACCACGCAGACCACGAGACCGCGGTGCTGGCCAATTTTCAGTTCCACTTCGGCATCTACCGCGCCTCGGGGATGACCGACCTGGTGGCGATCCTCGAGAGCGTCTGGCTGCGCAACGGACCGCTGCTGAAGTACCTTTATCCGCACGCCGCGCCGAGCTATCCGGGCAAGCACCAGCACCTGAACCTGATCAAGGCACTGCGGCTTGGCGACGCCGACGCGGCACGGCAAGCGATCCAGCACGACATGGTCGAAGGCGGCGCCAGGCTGATCGAGCTGCTGGCGATGATCGAGGACGGCCGCGCGGTGGTTGCCGAGACCGCGCAGGGCGGGATGCAACTCGAGTTTCGCGCGCCGGCTGCAAAGCCCTCGACCAGAAAACCGAAGCGCTGAGCCAGCGCTGCGCGAAGGCTGGATCAAGCCGGTCCGGCGCGCCGCCGCGATGGGGCTCAGCGCGGTGCCGAGCGGATATATCATGTATGCAGACCATGGACGAACAGGTGGCGCGATGAATGCCCGTACCGACACACCCGATCAGCAGTTGCGAGCGCGCGCCCAGCGCGTCGTGCCAGGCGGCATGTACGGCCACATGCGCGCCGAAGGCCTGCCGCCCGATTACCCGCAGTTCTTTGACCGCGGCCAGGGCTGCCACCTGTGGGACGCCAACGGCCGGCGCTACATCGACTTCATGTGCAGCTGGGGTCCGATCGTGCTGGGCCACCAGCACCCCGGCGTCGCCGAGGCGGTGAACCGGCAGATGGCCGCCGGCGACTGCCTGAACGGCCCGACCGAGCGCATGGTCGAGCTCGCTGAACGCTTGGTCGGCCTGGTGACCCACGCCGACTGGGCGATGTTTTCCAAGAACGGCAGCGACGCGACGACGACTTGCGTGACGCTGGCGCGCGCGGCGACCGGCAAACGCAAGATCCTGGTCGCCAAGGGCGCTTACCACGGTGCGCTGCCTTGGTGCTCGCCGCATCCGCTGGGGGTCACCGCCGAGGACCGCGCCCACCTGATCAGCTACCGCTACAACGACATCGCCAGCCTGGAAGCGGCGGTCGACGAGGCCGGCAGCGACCTCGCCGGCATCGTCGCGTCGGCATTCCGCCACGACTACGGGCTGGACCAGGAACTGCCCGATGCGGCGTTCGCGCGCCGCGCCAGGGCACTGTGCGACGCCGCCGATGCGGCGCTGATCCTCGACGACGTGCGGGCCGGTTTCCGGTTGACGCTGCACGGCAGTTGGGACCTGGTCGGCGTGCAGCCCGACCTCAGCGCCTGGAGCAAGGCGATTGCCAACGGCCACGCGCTCGCCGCGGTGACCGGCAACGAGCGCTACCGCGACGCCGCCGCCAAGCTGTTCGTCACCGGCTCGTTCTGGTGCGGCGCAGTGCCGATGGCCGCTGCGCTGGCGACGCTGGACGCGCTGGAACAAGGCGACGGCCCGGCGCGGATGCGAGCCGCCGGCCAGCGCCTGCGGGATGGCCTGGCCGCGCAGGCAGCCGCCGTAGGCCTGGGCATCCGCCAGAGCGGCCCACCGCAGATGCCAACGCTGCTGTTCGACGACGACCCCGATGGCGCCAAGGGCTACCGCTTCTGCCAGGAAGCGCTCAAGCGCGGCGTCTACCTGCACCCGCGGCACAACATGTTCCTGTCGATGGCGCACAGCGACGCAGACATCGACGAGGCGCTGCAAGCCACGGCACAGGCCTTCGAGGTGCTGGCCAGCGTCCGTTGAAGCAGCGCCTGGCGCTGCAGGCCAGGCGACGCATCTTTTGACAACCGGCATCAAGCCGGTGCAATTTTTCAAGGAGACCCGGATGAGCAATCAAACATGGCTGTCGTGGCGCGCTGGCGCGATCGGTCTGGTCGCTGCGGCGTTGTGGGCCGCTGGCCCCGCGCAGGCCCAGCCCAAGAAGGGCGGCACGCTGGTCTATGCCTCGGTCTCAGGGCCCGGCACACTCGACCCGCATGTCTCGTCGAGCGCGGTCGAACTCGAGGTCATCCACAACGTCTTCGAAGGGCTGGTCGCGCTGGACAACCAGAACGCGACCAAGCCGATGCTCGCGAGCAAGGCCACAGCCTCGGCCGACGCCAAGACCTACTCGTTCACGCTGCGCCGCGGCGTGAAGTTCCACAACGGCGACGAGCTGACCTCGGCCGACGTCCGGGCGTCGTTTGAGCGCTACCAGCGCGTCAGCCCGAATGCCAGCAACCTGTCGGGGGTCGAACGCTACGACACGCCCGACCCGCAGACCTTCATCATCCGGCTCAAAGAACCCAACGTCGTGCTGCTCGACGTGCTGAAGTCGCCGATCTTCCCTCTGATGATCCTGCCCGCTGCGCAAAAGGACAAACCCGCGCGCGGCATCGACGTGGTCGGCACCGGGCCTTATTCGCTGGGCGAATGGGTCAAGGACAGCCACCTGGTGATCAAGCGCTTCGACGGCTATGTCGCCGACACCAGCGCCGCCGGCCGCGACGGTTATGCCGGGCGCAAGACCGTGCATGTGGACGCGGTGCGGTTCCGCTTCATGCCCGAGGCGACCACACGGATCGCCGCCCTGCAGACCGGCGAGGCCCAACTCGCGGGCAGCATCCCGAGCGAGCTGCGGGCGCGCATCGAGGAGAAAAACACGCTGGCGATTCGCGAGGTGTTCCCGGTCGGCGGCAGCTATGTGATCGTCAACTCACAGTTCGGCGTCACGGCCAATGTCGGCATCCGCCAGGCCATCGCTGCGGCGATCAACATCGGCGAGATCACCGAGGCCACCGGCGGCATCAACAAGCCCAACCCGTGGATGTCGTTCCCGAACACGCCGTACTACCTGGGCAACACCGCACCGACGCCCTGGTACGACCAAAAAAACCCCGCCAAGGCCAAGGAGATGGCCAAGAAGGCTGGCTACAAGAACGAGAAGATCATCATCGAGACCAACAGCAACTACCAGTGGATGCGCACCACCATGCTGGTGGTCGCCGAGCAGCTCAAGGAGGCCGGTTTCAACGTCGAGGTCAAGGTCGTGGACTGGACCACCAACGCCGCCCACATGCAACAAGGCACCGGCGAGTGGAACCTGTCGACCACGCTGTTCGGCCCCGACCACATCCTCGGGCCGCAGCAGTGGCGCCCGCTGGTCTACGCCTTCCCCAGCATCAAGGGCAATGACGCGCTCGACGCCGCGTACAAGAGCTTCTTCGCCGAGCCCGAGCTCGAGAAGCGGCGCGGCGCTTGGCTCAAGATCCAGCAGCAGGTGCTGGGCAATGCCTACATGATCAAGATCGCCGACTCGGGTCGGTTGACAGGCTATGCCAAGCGGCTCAAGGGCCAGTCAGACTACGCCGGCATCCTGCAGCTCTGGGACCTCCACCTCGAGTGAATGACCCGGCTGCAAGCACTGCTCGGCGCCTGACCCTGCTCTTGTGACCCAGCGCTTGCCTCGGACGAGCTCGCCGTGAACCGCCTGATCGCCTACAAGATCGCGCAAGCCGTGCCGGTGGTGCTGCTGGTGTCGGTGCTGGCCTTCCTGCTGATGCTGCTGTTGCCGGGCGACCCGGCGGTGGTGATCGCGGGTGAGCAGGCCAGCCCCGAGGCGATCGCCGCGGTGCGACGCAGCCTGGGCCTGGACCGGCCGGTGCTGGCCCAGCTCGGGCTGTGGCTGGGCCACCTGGCGCAAGGCGATTTCGGTTCGTCGCTGGTGCTCAACCAGACCGTGCTGTCAGCGGTGGCCGAGCGGCTGCCGGTCACGCTGTCGCTGACCGGGTTGTCGCTGGCGATCACCTTGCCGGTCGGCATCGCGATCGGCGCGATCGCCGCCTACCACCGCCAGACCTGGGTCGATTCGCTGGTGATGTCGGTGGCGCTGGTCGGCGTGTCGATCCCGGCTTTCTGGATCGCGATCCTGGCGGTGATCCTGTTCTGCGTGATCCTGGGTTGGTTCCCGTCCAGCGGCTATGTGCCGCTGCTGCAAGACCCTGCACTGTGGCTGCGATCGCTGGTGCTGCCAGCCGGCATCCTGTCGCTGTTCCAGATCGGTTTTCTGGCCCGCATGACCCGTTCGGCGATGCTCGACGTGCTGAGCCAGGACTTCATACGCACCGCCCGCGCCAAGGGACTGAGCGAGTGGGTCACCGTTGGCAAGCACGCGTTCCGCAACGCACTGATCCTGGTGATCACCGCCACCGGCATCCTGCTGTCAGCGGCAATCGGTGGCTCAGTGGTGATCGAGCAAGTCTTCGCGCTGCCCGGGATCGGCCGCCTCGTGGTGCAGGCGATCCTGGCACGCGACTATCCGCTGGTCCAGGGCGTGATGCTGATCTACGGCTTCACCTTCGTCGCGATCAACCTGGCTGTGGACCTGGCCTACACCTACGCCGACCCGCGGGTGCGCTATGACTGAGGCGCTGGTGGCGGCATCGGGCAGCGGCACCCTCGCGCCACGCCGCCGCTTCATGCTGCTGCGCCGGCTGGCGACACACCGCTCGTTCCAGATCGGCTTCGCGGTCGTGCTGCTGCTGGCGCTAGCCGCAGTCTTCGCGCCGCTGCTCAGCGGGCTCGATCCGTCGGCGATGAAGGTGCGGGCCCGCTTCAAACCACCATCGCAGGCCTATCTGTTCGGCACCGACATGTTCGGCCGCGACATCTTCACCCGGGTGCTGTACGGCGCACGCGTGTCGCTTTGGGTCGGGCTGGTGGTGGCCTGCGTTTCGGGCTTGCTGGGTGCGGTGATCGGCATCCTGGCGGCGCAGTTCCGCGCGCTCGATGCGCTGGTGATGCGGCTGATGGATGCGCTGATGTCCTTCCCGGCGATCCTGCTGGCGCTGGGCATCACCGCTGCGCTAGGACCCCGCATGGAGAGCGTGATCATCGCGCTGTCGGTGGCCTATGTGCCGGCGGGCGTGCGCCTGGTTCGCGCCAGCGCGCTGGTGGTGCGCGAGCTCGATTACGTGCAGGCCGCGCGCATCGCTGGGGCGAGCCAGCTGCGGATCATGCTGCGCCACATCCTGCCCAACAGCGTCGGACCGCTGCTAGTGCACATGAGCTTCGTCTTCGCCTACTCGATCCTGGCCGAGGCCGCGCTGAGCTTTCTCGGCGTCGGCGTGCAACCGCCGACCTCGAGCTGGGGCAACATCATCGCCGAAGGCCGCGACTACGCCACCCAAGCCTGGTGGGTGATGTTGTTCCCGGGGCTGGGCATCAGCTTGGCCGCGCTCGGCCTGAACCTGCTGGGTGACGGCTTGCGCGACGTGCTCGACCCGCGGCTGAAAGGCGTCGGATGACCGCGCTGGTCTCGATCCAGGACCTGACGGTCCAGTTCCGAACCGACCGCGGCTGGATCACGGCGATCGAGGATGTCTCGTTCGACATCGCCGAAGGCGACTGCCTGGGCATGGTCGGCGAGTCGGGCAGCGGCAAGAGCGTGACCGCGCTGTCGATGCTGCGGCTGCACGCCAAGGGCAGTTCGCGTATCGTCAGCGGCCGCATCGTCCACGCCGGCCAGGACTTGCTGCAGGCCGAAGAGGCCGAGCTGCGACGCATCCGTGGACGCGACATCGCGATGGTGTTCCAGGACCCGATGTCCTCGCTGAACCCGGTGCTGACGATCTGCGACCAGATCTCGGAGACGCTGCAGCTGCACCAAGGGCTGTCGCGGCCGCAAGCGCGCCAGCGCGCGATCGAACTGCTCGACCTGGTGCGAATCCCCGACGCCAGGCGCCGGGTCGACGACTACCCGCATCGGCTGTCGGGCGGGATGCGCCAGCGCGTGATGATCGCCATCGCGATCGCCTGCCGGCCGCGGCTGTTGATCGCCGACGAGCCGACCACCGCGCTCGACGTGACGATCCAGGCCCAGGTGCTCGAGTTGCTGCGCGAACTGCGCGCCGAGCTCGGCATGGCGGTGCTGCTGATCTCGCACGACCTGGGCGTGATCGCCGAGTTCGCGCGCCGGGTGATCGTGATGTACGCCGGCCGTATCGTCGAGGAGGCGCCGGTCGGTCCGCTATTCCGCGCGCCGCGCCACCCTTACACCGAAGGCCTGATGGCGGCCATGCCCGCGCTGGACGCCGGTCCGGACGACGAGCCCGTGCGGCTGCAGGCGATCCCGGGCCGCATCCCCGACCCAAGCGAGCCGATCGCCGGCTGCCGCTTCGGCCCGCGCTGCCGCCACGCCCAGGCCAGTTGCCACACCGCAGCGCCTGCGCTGGTGACCATCGCCGACGGTCACCGGTTGCGCTGCACACCACGCAGCAGCGGGAGCGTTTGATGGCCGACACCCCGCTGGTCGAAGTACGCGATCTGGACATGGCTTTCCCCGTCGGCAAAGCCGGGGGTCGGCCGGTGATGATGCAGGTACTCAAGCAGCTGTCCTTCGACATCGCCCAGGGCGAAACCCTGGGGCTGGTCGGCGAATCAGGCTCCGGCAAGTCGACCATCGGCCGCATCCTGGTCGGGCTGCTCGAGCCTACCGCTGGCAGCGTCAAGCTGTTCGGCCGGGACATCACCGGCGCAGATCGCAAGGCCAACCTGGCAGCCGTTCGGGCCAGACTGCAATTCGTCTTCCAGGATCCGCAGGCCGCGCTGAACCCGCGCATGCGGGTCGGTGCATCGATCGCCGAGCCGCTGGACATCGCGGGTGGCCGCAGCGATCGCCAGGCGCGTGTCCGCGAGTTGCTCGAGATGGTCGGCCTGCCCAAGGACAGCGCCGATCGCTTTCCACACGAGTTCTCGGGCGGCCAGCGCCAGCGTATCGTGATCGCGCGTGCACTGGCGCTCAAGCCCGACTTCGTGGTCTGCGATGAACCCGTGTCGGCGTTGGACGTGTCGATGCAGGCCCAGATCGTCAACCTGCTGCAGGATCTGCAGGCCAGGCTAGGGCTGGGCTATCTGTTCATCGCCCACGACTTGGCGGTGGTGCGAGCGGTGGCGCAGCGGGTCGCGGTGATGTACGCGGGTTCGCTGGTCGAGGTCGCGCCGCGCGCCGCGCTGTACCGACGCCCGCAGCATCCCTACACCCAAGCCTTGCTCGACGCGGTGCCTCGACCCGACCCCGACCGCATCCGGCGAGCGGTGATCGGCGGCGAGGTGCCCAGCCTGCTGGACCCGCCCGCAGGCTGCCGCTTCCACACCCGTTGCCCGCATGCCCTGCCCCGCTGCCGGGTCGAGGTGCCGCTGCTGCGACCGACCGGGCCAGGCCACTTCACGGCCTGCCACCTCAGCGCGCCGCCCTGATCCGGCCAGCGCCGCGCAGCGGGGGCTTGAAAGCCCGACCGGAACGATCGCAGCGTCGGCAGACCTGGTTGATGAATGTCAAGTGCTGACCGCCTGCGCCTGCCACGATGGCCCGGCACAGCGCGAGAGAGCCGACGATGGAGTTCAAGGACTATTACCAGGTGCTCGGCGTCGAGCGCCTGGCCGAAGCAGCCGAGATCAAGAAGGCCTACCGGCGCTTGGTTCGCAAGCACCACCCGGACGTCAGCAAGGCCGCCGATGCGCAAGTCCGCATGCAGGAGATCAATGAGGCCTGGGAGGTGCTCCAAGACCCCGAAAAGCGCGCCGCTTACGACAGGTTGGGGCAACGCTGGCAAGGCGGGGGCGATTTCCAGCCACCGCCCGATTGGGACGCGGGTTTCGAGTTTTCCGGCGCGCCGCAGGGCTGGGGTGCGGAGCCGGCCGACCACAGTGCGTTCTTCGAGGCCTTGTTCGGCTCTCTCGGACGCGGTCGCCGTCCAGCAGGTCACGCCGGACCTCGGCAGCGCAAGGGCGAGGGTGCTGCTTCGGGTCGCGGTGAAGACCACCACGCCAAGATCGTCGTGCCCCTCCAAGACGCCTTTACCGGCACGACCCGCACGCTGACGCTGCAAAGCCCAGCGCTCGACGCCCAAGGCCACCCCGTGTTGCAAGAGCGCCAACTCAGCGTGACGATCCCCAAAGGCCTCTGCGCAGGGCAGCAGATCCGTCTGGTCGGTCAAGGCAGCCCCGGGTTCGGCGGCGGCGTGCCGGGCGACCTCTACCTGGAACTGCAATTCGAGGTCGACGCGCGTTACCGGGTCGATGGCCGCGACCTGCAGGTGACGTTGCCGGTCGCACCCTGGGAGGCCGCGCTCGGGGCCACCGTGCCGGTGGCCACACCCGGTGGCAGGGTCGAGCTCACGGTGCCAGCGGGCTCACAAGCCGGCCGCAAACTCAGGCTCAAGGGACGCGGTATCCCAGCCGCCGGCGCAACAGGCAGCGCTGGCGACCTGTACCTGATGCTGGCCGTGCGGCTGCCGCCAGCCGACACCGAGCCCGCCAAAGCGGCTTACCGCAGGATGGCCCAGGACCTGGCGTTCAACCCCCGCCCTGGCCAGGAGGCCTGACCGATGACGATCCTCACCACCGTGTACCTCGGCGACGAAGGCTGGTTGGAACTCGAAGAATTGGCGCAGGCCTGTGGTGTCGAGCCCGAGTTGATCACTCAACTGGTGGTCGAGGGTTTGCTCGAGCCGACGCGGACCGAACCACGCTGGGGCTTCGGCGGCTCAGCGCTGGCACGGACGCGCCGCATCCACCGATTGCAGCGCGACTTTGAGGCCAGTCTGCCCAGTGTGGCCTTGATGCTCGACCTGCTCGAAGAAATCGACCGGCTGCGCAGCGAATTGCAGCGCGCGGTCGGCTGAGTCGCAGCGCCGGCCGCAGCGGGACCGCTCATCCGGCGGGGTCCTGGTGGCACGTTTGCGCAGCCTCAACGCCACCTGCAAGTCCAGCCCTAGCCTGGGTCTTGGAGGATCCCATGATCGAAGCCAAGACCCATCCCGTCCCCTTGCCCGACGACGTCGTCGCACTGGTGCCCATGCGCAACGTGGTGCTGTTTCCGCACCTGCTGATGCCGATCACCGTCGGTCGGCCCAAATCGGTCGCGGCGCTGGAGCACGCGCTGACGCACAAGACGGTGCTGGCGATCAGCCTGCAAAAGGACCCCCAGGACGATGACCCCGGTCTCGACGGCCTGTGCAGCATTGGCACGCTGGCCAGCATCGTTCAACACCGGGCTGGTGAGGATGGACAGATCCACGCCGTCTGCCAGGGCTTGCAGCGCGTGCGGCTCCTCGCGCTGCAGTCGGAACAGGGCTTCCTGACCGCTCGCATCGAGCGCATAGACGAGCCCTCCAACCCCACGACCGAGTCGCAAGCATTGGCGCTGCAGTTGCGCGAGCGCGGCGTCGAGATCCTGTCGATGATGCCGGGCATGCCGGCCGAGCTGGCGCATGTGCTGCAAGCCACGCGGTCACCATCTCAGCTCGCGGACTTGGCGGCCAGCCTGGTCGACATCGAGCCGGCCGAAAAGCAGATGCTGCTCGAAACCCTGGCCACCGAGCTGAGGCTGACCAAGGTGCTGCAGATCGTCGGCCAGCGCCTGGAAGTGCTGCGCCTGTCGCGCGAGATCGGCGCCCGCACCAAAGAGCATATCGACGACCGGCAACGCCGTTACCTGCTGCAGGAGCAGCTCAAGACGATCAAAAAAGAGCTCGGCGAGGACGGCGGCAATGCCCAGGAGATCGCGCGCATCGACACAGCGATCACGGCGGCGAAGATGCCTCCAGAAGTCGATGCCCAGGTGCGCAAGGAGTTGCACCGGCTGGAGCGCATGCAGGACGCTGCGGGCGAGTACTCGATGCTCAGCACCTGGCTGGACTGGATGACCGAGCTGCCCTGGGCCACACCCGAAGCGCTGAGTATCGACATCGGCGCCGCGCGCAGCACGCTCGAGGCCGAGCACTTTGGGCTCGACCGCGTCAAACGCCGCATCGTCGAGTTTCTCGCCGTCAAGAAGCTCAACCCTCAGGGTCGGGCACCGATCTTGTGCTTCGTCGGCCCGCCAGGCGTGGGCAAGACCTCGCTGGGTCAGAGCGTGGCGCGGGCGATCGGCCGGCCCTTCGTGCGGGTGTCGCTGGGTGGCGTGCACGACGAAGCCGAGATCCGCGGCCACCGCCGCACCTACATCGGCGCCATGCCGGGCAACATCCTGCAAGGACTGCGCAAGGCGGGTGCGCGCGACGCGGTGATGATGCTCGACGAGGTTGACAAAATGGCCGCCAGCCTGCGCGGCGACCCCTCGGCTGCCCTGCTCGAGGTGCTGGATCCGGAGCAGAACTCAAGCTTCCGCGACAACTACCTCGGCCTGCCATTCGACCTCAGCCGGATCTTGTTCATCGCCACCGCCAACGTCCTCGACAACATCCCGGCACCGGTCCGCGACCGCATGGAGGTGATCGACCTGCCCAGCTACACGCTGGAGGAAAAACTGCAGATCGCGCGCCGCTATCTGGTGCGACGCCAGCGCGAGCACAACGGCTTGCGCGAGGACCAGTGCGAGATCGGCGAGCCCGCGCTGCGCGCGATCGCCGCGACCTACACCCGGGAGGCCGGTGTGCGCCAACTCGAGCGCGAGATCGGCCGGGTGATGCGCGCCGTCGCTCTGCAAGTCGCAGAAGGCACGACGACCCGTGTGCGGGTCGAAGAGGACGACCTGGAATCGCTGCTGGGCCCGGCGACCGCCGAGCACGAAGTCGCGCTGCGCAGTGGCCAAATCGGCGTCGCCACTGGCCTGGCTTGGACGCCGATGGGTGGCGACATACTGTTCATCGAGGCCATGCGCGTCGCAGGCAGCGGACGGCTGATCCTGACCGGCCAGCTCGGCGACGTGATGAAGGAGAGCGCCCAGGCCGCGCTGACGCTGGTCAAGTCTCAGGCGACCAGCCTGAACCTGGCCGCTGACTTGTTCGAGCATGTCGACGTGCACCTGCATGTGCCGGCGGGCGCGATCCCGAAGGACGGTCCCAGCGCCGGGGTGGCGATGTTTGTCGCGCTGGCATCGCTGTTTGGCGACCGGCCGGTGCGCCACGACGTCGCCATGACCGGCGAGATCAGCCTGCGCGGCTTGGTGTTGCCGGTGGGCGGCATCAAGGAAAAGGTGCTGGCAGCCCAGCGCGCCGGCGTCACCACGGTGCTGCTGCCTGCGCGCAACCGCAAGGACTTGCACGAGGTGCCCACATCGACCCGGCAAGCGCTGCGATTCGTCTGGCTGGACCATGTCGATGGCGCGATCGAGGCCGCGCTGGAACGGCGGAAATACCGCGGCGCCAGCGACTTCTCGCTGATCTGAACCCCTTGGCAGCCGCTGGCGAAAGTCAGCGCAGTACCGGCGCGGTCCGTGTGGTGTCTTGCCGAGCCAGCACCGTGCCCGGTGCAAAAAGTCTGCGCTGCCGACGCTTCATTGGCCAAACCTTGGCCAAACGGCCACTTCAATGAGAGGTCAGCACCGGCAAGGTCATCGACGACAACACCGTTCGCGACACCCCGCCCAGCACCCACTCGCGCGCACGGCTGTGGCCATAGCAACCCATCACCAGCACCCCGGCATCAAGGTCGCTGGCCAACGACAACAGCAACTCGCCGATGTTGGGCGTGGCCTCGCCATAGTGGTGCAATGTCGCCGACACGCCGTGTTGTTGGAGGTAAGCCAACACCGGCGCCGTGCCGGACTCAGGCCTACCCCAGCAGGCCACGTGCACCTGCTCAGCCGACTGCAGCAGCGGCAGCGCTGACCCCAGCGCACGTGCCGATTCCCGTGACTCTTTCCACGCCACCAACACGTTACGGATGGGTAACGACGGGGTGCCGATGAACGGCAGCACCAGTGCCGGCTTGCCGCTATCGATCAAGGTCGATTCGACAAAGTCGGCCGGCACATCCTGGTCCCGCGCCTGATGGGGTTCGTGCTGGCCGAGCACCATCAGGTCAGCGTAAAGCGCGCGCTGGGCAAAAACGTACAGCGGCTGCTCACGCGTCAATTCAAGCCATTGCAGACGAAACAAGCCCGACGCCACCGATTCCTTGAACAGCGTCCTGGCGCGGTCGCGCCGGGTGGCTTCCAGGTCACGCAGCACCGACGCCGCCTCCATGCCCGGACCGAAGCCAAACGGGAACTGCAGATCGGCTGGCGTGGCCGCGTACAGCGCAGTCACCGCAGCATCATGCAATTCAGCGATTTGGTGGGCCAACCGCAGTCGCGCGGTGCAGCGAGGCGAAGAGTCCAGATGAACCAAGATGGATTTGATAGCAGTCACGACAGACCTCCAGAAGCGATGCCTGACAGTAAAAGCAGGCCTCCACAGCGGGTTGATCGATATCAATGTCGGCAGGGCCCTGGACCCCAGACGAGCGCTGCAACCCACATTGCTTGCGCGGCCTCAGCGCTTGGGCGCGCGCTACAGCAAATGGGTTGTGGCCACTTGGCCGGACTCAATGGGGGCAGGCCGGCCTCGTAGCGCTCAGACGAAGCCACGCAGCAGCGCCAGATCGGTGTCGCGCAGCGTCTGTTCGGCCATCGCCACCAGCCGCTTAGAAGCCTCTGGCGTGGCGACGTCGATGCCCAGCCCGGCCTGCGCTGGCCAGCGCGCATCGAGCCGCAGGTAGCGATCGCCCAAGCGGTCTTCCATCATCGCCTGCACATGCTGCTGCTGCACCGACACCATCGTCATGATCAATCGCCCGTCGGACAGCCAACCCACTGCGCCAGCGCCCTCGACCGGGGCCTGGCTGGGTTGGTATCCCGCCGTGGCGGTGCCTATCGACAGCATGCGCACGCTGGCCTCGTCGATGGCCATGAAGTGCTCGGCCTCGTGCAGCGCCACCTGGTCCGGCGCCACCGCAAACAGTCCGCCGTCGGCATAGAGCTGGTCGCCGATGCGCACCGCCGGAAAGTAGGCTGGCGCGGCGCAACTGGCCATCGCTGCATCGACGATCAGCGTCGCCTCGTCACCCTTGGACGCCGCCCCATGCGGGCTCTTGAACACCTTGGTCTGGCTGCGGCTGACGTTGACCGCCGGCAGTAGCACCGGGTGGCGAACCTCGGCCAGCGTGCGCTTGCCCAAGCGAGCGGTCAAGGCCTCACGCAGCACCTGGCCGCTGTACTTCGGACCCAACACCGACCGCGTCAGGTCCAGCAAGCGACCCAGCGCGCCGCTCGGCATCGCCCGAGGCGAGAAGACTTTGGCGCCATGCTGCTGGAACAACTCGACGATCTCGCGCAACGGCACTTCAAGCGCGACGGCAGAGGCCAGGATCGCGCCCACCGAAGTGCCGGCAATCAGATCGAAGCGCCGGCCGATCGGCTCGCCCGATCTCTTCTCCAGCGCCGCCAGCAGCGCCGCGGTGTACAGACCCAAGAAACCGCCTCCGGACAGGGCCAGGATGCGGAAAGGCATTGCCCGAGGCTTGCCCGTCGAGGCGTCGACCGGCCGCCCGGTAGGTCGGGGCGGATCCTGTTGTTCTTCATTGACCATGGCGGCTCCAAATCGGGCCTGCACAGGCCAGGCCCGTATCAGGTGCGCTGGAAGCGCCGCCGGCCTTGAGTTAGATCAAGCCGCGGTCGCAAGGCTGGGGCTGTCAGTACAGGGTGGCCAGCGAAGCACGGTCGAAAGCGCTCAGTTCGTCGAAGCGGCCCTCTCGCACCTTGCGGCACCAGGCCGGATCAGCCAACAACGCCCGACCCACCGCCACCAGGTCGAAGTCGCCGCGGTCGAGCCGGCGCATCAGCTCATCCAGCGACGCTGGCTGCGAGACCTCGCCGCCATAGGCCGCGATGAATTCTCCGGTCAAGCCCACCGAGCCCACCGTGATGGTGGGCAGGCCGGTCAGCTTCTTGGCCCAGCCGGCGAAGTTGAGGTCACTGCCCTCGAATTCGGGCTCCCAAAACCTCCGCTGCGAGCAATGCAACACGTCGACGCCGGCGTCAACCAGTGGCCGCAGCCAGTCCTCCATCTCGGCCGGTGACAGCGCCAGCCGGGCTTGAAAATCCTGCTGCTTCCACTGCGAAAGCCGAATCGCAATGGGGAAGTCCGGCGCGGTGGCGCGGCGCACCGCAGCGACCGCCTCGACCGCGAAACGGCTGCGCTCCACCAAGGTCGCGCCGCCCCAGCGGTCGCTGCGCTGGTTGCTGCCGGCCCAGAAGAACTGGTCGATCAGGTAGCCGTGCGCGCCGTGCAGTTCGACCCCGTCGAAACCGAGACGCATCGCCTGCGCGCCTGCGGCCGCGAAAGCCTCGATGGTTTGCGTCACGGCCGCCTCGGTCATGGCCACGCCCGATTCGCGCCCGGGTTTGCTCAGGCCGGACGGACTTTCCAGCGGTGTTGGCGGACGCCAGGGCGAGCTGGCACTGCGCAGTGCGCCGACATGCCAGAGCTGGGGCCAGATCCGTCCGCCCGCCACCTTCACGGCCCGGACCACCTCGGCCCAGCGCGCGAGCGCCTCGGTGCCGTAGAAGTGCGGCACCGCCGGATCATTGCCGGCCGACGGCCGGTCGATCAGCGTGGCCTCGGTGATGATCAGACCGCAGTCTTGTGCGGCCCGGCGGGCGTAATAGGCGGCGGCCTCGGCGCCCAGCACGCCTTCGGGCGCAAACGATCGCGTCATCGGCGCCATCACCAAGCGGTTGGCCAGTTGAAGCGAAGCGCTGGCAAAGGGCTGGAACAAGCCGGCTGTGGAAGAAGTCATGGGCAGTTTTGAGTTGGCGCCCACGCGGGCGCATGCGGCAAAGGTCTCGAATGTGTCTCGTGAGAGTCTGGCGAGAGTTTTGGAGCAGCAGTGCGATCGGTCCGCGCCGAGCAACACCGCTGACTTTAGAGGTTTCAAGGCTGCGATGACCCGCGGGAATGCCCTAGCGACCCGGACTTCGCAGGCCGGCGATGCCGTTGGCAGCCCGCTGACTGGGCGGTATGGAAGTTGCTGCACTTTGGCATGGGCCCTACCCCCCGACCGAGCGCCGAGCCAGACCCGGCACCGCCAATGCTGCGGGTGCTGCTGATCGACGACGGCGCACACCGTATCAGCCTCATTCACGACGAACTCACGCATCAGGGCCATCTGGTGGTCGGTGTGGTCGACTCTGCATTGCTGATCCACGACTGCGTGCTGCGGTTGCAGCCCGACGTGGTGATCGTGGCCAGCGAGTCGCCCTCGCGAGACACTCTGGAGAACCTGTCGGCGATGTCATCGACCTGCCCACGGCCGGTGGTGGTGTTCAGCGAGGACGCCAGCCAGGCCCCGATGCAACAAGCCCTGCGCGCAGGGGTCAGTGCCTATGTGATCGCCGGGCTGCAAGCGGAACGGCTGATGCCGGTGCTGCAAGTGGCGATCGCACGCTTCGAACAGGATCACGCGCTGCGCGGCCAACTCGACGATGCACAGCAACAGCTGGCCGAACGCAAGCTGATCGATCGCGCCAAAGCCATCCTGATCAGCGAGGTCGGTTTGTCGGAGGACCAGGCGCACCGCCACCTGCGCAAGCTGTCGATGGACCGCGGCCAGCGCCTGGCCCAGGCCGCCGAGCGGGTGATCGAAGCCAGAGACCTGCTGCGCCCGCCAGCCTGATCGCTTTGAAGCATTTTTGCTGCATCGCACCAAAATAGCACCAGGTACCGCGCGGCGCTGGTGCATCGAGCGGCTCCAAGCCCGCAAATTCAGCTGGCACGAAGAGTGCATGAACCGCTCCAAGTGCCCGATCAATGGCGATCCGGGGACATCAGGTTCGGGCAATGGCGTCCGACTCGCAGGCTTCGAGCATCGGCTCGTCGATTGCAGTCGCGACGCCTTTTTTTTGTCTTTTTGGGAGCGATACATGGCCAAAACAGGAGGTCTGGTGAGTCAGGAACGCAGACAGTTCATCAAAGGATCAGCAACCCTGGCAGCCGGGGCGGCGGTCAACCCGGCGGTCTGGGCAGCCGGCTCCGACGCACCCGAAAAGAAGGAAGTTCGCATCGGCTTTATCCCGCTGACCGACTGCGCGTCCGTGGTGATGGCTTCAGTGCTGAAGTTTGATGAGAAATACGGCATCAAGATCATCCCGACCAAGGAGGCCTCCTGGGCCGGCGTACGAGACAAACTGGTGAACGGCGACCTGGACATGGCCCATGTGCTGTACGGCTTGGTCTACGGCGTGCACCTGGGACTGGGTGGGCCCAAAAAGGACATGGCGGTGCTGATGACGCTCAACCACAACGGCCAGGCGATCACGCTGTCGAAAAAACTCGCCGACAAAGGCGCGGTCGACGCGCATTCGCTGGCCAAACTGATGGCAACTGACAAGCGTGAGTACACCTTCGCCCAAACCTTCCCCACCGGCACCCACGCGATGTGGCTGTATTACTGGCTCGCATCGGCGGGCATCAACCCGGTCAAGGACGCCAAGGTCATCACCGTGCCACCGCCACAGATGGTGGCCAACATGCGGGTCGGCAACATGGACGGCTACTGCGTCGGTGAGCCCTGGAACCACCGCGCGATCATCGACGGCATCGGCATCACCGCGGCCACGACCCAGGACATTTGGCGCGATCATCCGGAAAAAGTGCTGGGCTGCACTGGCGAGTTCGCCAAGAAAAACCCCAACACTGCACGCGCCGTGATCATGGCCGTGCTCGAGGCCAGCCGGTGGATCGACGCCGGGCTACAAAACAAGAACCGGATGGCCGAGACGATCGCCGAGAAGGCCTGGGTCAACACCAGCGTCGATGCGATCAACCAGCGCATCCTGGGCCGCTACCAGAACGGCCTGGGCAAGACCTGGGACGACACCAACCACATGAAGTTCTTCAATGACGGCGCGGTCAACTTCCCGTACCTCAGCGATGGGATGTGGTTCCTGACCCAGCACAAACGCTGGGGCCTGCTCAAGGAACACCCCGACTACCTGGCCGTGGCCAAGCAGGTCAACCAGGTTGAGCTCTACCAGCAGGCCGCTTCGCAGCTCAAGGTCAGCCTGCCCAAGACAGCGATGCGCAGCAGCAAGCTGATCGACGGCGTGGCCTGGGACGGCAAAGACCCGGCCCGCTACGCCGACAGCTTCAAGATCAACGCCGCGGGCTGAGCCCAACCAGCAGAGGACCCAATATGGTCAGTGCCGTTTTCCACTCCCCAACCGCGCCGCGCCTGCCTGCCACACACCCTGCGCCGGACGCGGCAGCTGCCAGGCCGAAGAGCGAGCCGAAGGTCCAGCCGGACCAGATCAGCCCACCCGCCGGTGGCCGACCAGGCCAGCGCCTGGTTCGATGGATGGGGCGTTGGGTGCCGCCGCTGGTCGGGATGGCGCTGCTGGTCAGCATTTGGGCCTTGCTAACGCTCAAGCCAGGTGCCTTTCCAAGCCCACTGACCACCTTCGAGGCAGCGTGCAAGCTGTTCGCGCATCCTTTCTATCGCAACGGGCCAAACGACCAAGGTATCGGCTGGAACCTGCTGTTCTCGCTCGAACGCGTCGGTCTGGGTTTCGGACTGGCTGCGCTGGTGGGTATTCCGCTGGGCTTCGCGATCGGACGCTTCGCGCTGCTCGACCGCATGGTCTCACCGCTGATCAGCCTGCTCAAACCGGTGTCACCGCTGGCCTGGTTACCGATAGGCCTGCTGGTGTTCAAGTCGGCCAACCCGGCGGCGATCTGGACCATCTTCATCTGCTCGATCTGGCCGATGGTGATCAACACCGCTGTCGGCGTGCAACGGGTGCCGCAGGACTACCTCAATGTCGCCCGGGTGCTCAATCTCAGCGAATGGAAGGTCGCGACCCGCATCCTGTTGCCGGCGGTGATGCCCTATCTGCTGACCGGCGTGCGGCTGTCAGTGGGCACGGCCTGGCTGGTGATCGTCGCGGCCGAGATGCTGACCGGCGGCGTGGGCATTGGCTTTTGGGTTTGGGACGAATGGAACAACCTCAATGTCGCCCACATCATCATCGCGATCTTCGTCATCGGCGGCGTCGGCCTGATGCTCGAATGGGCGCTGATCGCACTGGCGCAGCGCTTCGACCACCGCTGACAGGAGCCCTGAGATGAGCATCCAGCGTAAACCCATGCTGCAGATCACCGATGTCGGCATGGTCTTCCAAACCCCGCGCGGGCCTTTTGTCGCACTGCGTGACATCACGCTCCAGGTTCAGCGCGGCGAGTTCGTCACGTTGATCGGCCACTCGGGTTGCGGCAAATCCACGCTACTCAACTTGGTGGCCGGGCTCACCACACCGAGCAGCGGCCTGATGCTGCTCGACGACCGCGAGTTGAGCGGACCGGGGCCTGACCGGGGCGTGGTGTTTCAAAACCACTCACTGCTGCCCTGGCTGAGCTGCCTGGGCAACGTGCATCTGGCGGTCGAGCGGGTGTTCGGCGCGACCGAGAACCGGTCGCAGCTGCGCGAGCGGTCGCTAGCCGCGCTCGACCTGGTGGGTTTGAGCCATGCCGCAGACAAGCTGCCGGGCGAAATCTCTGGTGGGATGAAACAGCGTGTGGGCATCGCCCGGGCATTGGCAATGGCGCCCAAGATGCTGCTGATGGACGAGCCATTCGGGGCGCTCGATGCGCTGACACGCGCCAGGCTGCAGGACGAGCTGATGAAGATCGTCGCGGCCACCGGCTCCACCGTGATGATGGTCACGCACGACGTCGACGAGGCGGTGCTGCTGAGCGACCGCATCGTGATGTTGAGCAACGGTCCCGCCGCCACCGTCGGCGAATTGCTGACCGTGCCACTGCCGCCGGTGCGCGAATTGCCTCGCAACCGGTTGGAGATGGCCCACCACGCCGGCTACCTGGGCGCGCGCGAAGCGGTGCTCGAATTCCTGTATCGCAAGCAAGCCCATGTGGAGGCGGTGAGCGCATGAAAAACGATCTGCCGCAGCGCCCTCGCCTCGTGGTGGTGGGCAACGGCATGGCCGGAGTGCGCGCGGTCGAGGAGTTGCTCAAGCTCGCGCCGCAGTTGCATGACATCACCGTGTTCGGCGCCGAGCCCCATCCCAACTACAACCGTATCTTGCTGAGTCCAGTGCTGGCCGGCGAGCAAACGATCGACGAGATCGTGCTTAACCCGCTGGCTTGGTACGCGCAACAAGGCATCACGCTGCACATCGGCAAGGCCGTGACCCGGATCGACCGCATTCGGCGAATCGTCCATGCCGACGATGGCACGCAGGCGCACTACGATCGGCTGCTTCTGGCCACTGGCTCGACGCCCTTCATGCTGCCGGTGCCGGGCAGGGACCTGGCCGGTGTCATCGCCTATCGCGACATCGCCGACACCGAGGCGATGATTGCGGCGGCCGGGAAATACCGCCATGCGGTGGTCATAGGCGGCGGCCTGCTGGGGCTGGAGGCCGCCAACGGATTGATGCGGCGCGGCATGCAGGTCACCGTGGTGCACCTGATGCCCTGGTTGATGGAGCGCCAGCTCGACAGCACCGCAGCCAGGCTGCTGCAAAAGTCGCTGGAAGACCGCGGCCTGAGGTTCATGCTCGGCGCCCAGACCCAGGCGCTGATCGGCGACCAGGCAGACGGCACCAGCGGTCGGGTGATGGCGCTGCAACTGGCCGACGGCCGCGAAATTCCCGCCGATCTGGTGGTGATGGCCGCGGGCATTCGCCCCAACACCGCGCTGGCCGAGCAAGCGGGACTGCACTGCCAACGCGGCGTGGTGGTAAGCGACACGCTGCAAACCATCACCGATCCTCGCATCTACGCGGTCGGCGAATGCGCGGCCCACCGCGGCATCGCCTACGGCCTGGTCGCCCCGTTGTTCGAGCAGGCCAAGGTCTGCGCCACCCACCTGGCGCAGCTGGGTATCGGGCGCTATACCGGCAGCCAAACCAGCACCAAGCTCAAGGTCACCGGTATCGACCTGTTCTCGGCCGGCAACTTCGAAGGTGGCGACGGCTTCGACGAGATCGTGATGAGCGACCCTGCGGGCGGGGTTTACAAAAAACTGGTGATCGCCGGCAACAAGCTGGTCGGCGCCTGCCTGTATGGCGACACGGTGGACGGCAGCTGGTACTTCAAGTTGTTGCGCGATGGACGCTCGATCGCCGACATCCGAGACAAGCTGATGTTCGGCGAGAGCAATATTGGTGACACCGGCCACCAGGGCCACAGTCGAGCCGCGTCCATGGCCGACAGCGACGAGGTCTGCGGCTGCAATGGCGTCACCAAGGGCACCATCTGCAAAGCGATCAAGGACAAGGGATTGTTCACCCTCGAGGAGGTGCGCAAACAGACCAAGGCCAGCGCCAGCTGCGGCTCTTGCACCGGCCTGGTCGAGCAGTTGCTGATGGCCACCGCCGGCGGCGATTACAGCGCTGCGCCGGGGCTCAAAGCCATGTGCGGCTGCACCGACCTGAGCCACCAGGCCGTGCGCGAGGCGATCCGTGACCAGCGGCTGCTGAGCATCGCGGCGGTCTACAACGCGCTGGCCTGGCGGACACCCAATGGCTGCGCCAGTTGCCGCCCAGCGGTCAACTACTACCTCCTCAGCAGTTGGCCCAAACAGGCCAAAGATGACCCGCAGAGCCGCTTCATCAATGAAAGGTCTCACGCCAACATCCAGAAAGACGGCAGCTACAGCGTGATCCCACGCATGTGGGGCGGCGAAACCAGTGCAGCCGAACTGCGCCGCATCGCCGACGCTGTCGACAAGTACCAGATCCCGACCGTCAAGGTCACGGGCGGCCAGCGCATCGATTTGCTGGGCGTTAAGAAAGAGGACCTGGTCGGCGTGTGGCGCGACATCGCCATGCCCAGCGGCCATGCCTACGCCAAAGCACTGCGTACCGTCAAGACCTGCGTTGGGTCGGAATGGTGCCGCTTCGGCACCCAGGACAGCACGCAGATGGGCAAGGACCTGGAGCGCGCGCTGTGGCGCATGTACGCGCCGCACAAGGTCAAACTCGCGGTCAGCGGCTGCCCACGCAACTGTGCCGAATCGGGCATCAAGGACGTCGGCGTGATCGGGGTCGACTCGGGTTGGGAGATCCATATCGGCGGGAACGGCGGCATCAAGACCGAGGTGGCGCAGTTCTTGGTCAAGGTCAAAACCGCCGAGGAGGTGTTGGCTTATAGCGGCGCCTTCTTGCAGCTTTACCGCGAAGAAGGCTGGTACCTGGAGCGGACGGTTCACTACATCGCCAGGGTCGGACTCGACCGGATCAAACAGCGCATCCTCGACGACGCACCGGGCCGGCAAGCGCTTTGGGAACGGCTGCAGTTCAGCCTGGACGGCGAACCCGACCCCTGGTTTGACTTCGACAAGGCCCAGGTCGACCTGCGGCAGTTCCAAGCGCTGAGCTCGGAGCATTCGGCATGACCGACCAACCTTGGACGGCGATCTGCCGCGTCGACGACATCCCACGTGCCGGCGCGCGGCGCGTGGCGCGAGCCGGTGCCACGGCGGTGGCCTTGTTTCGCACCGACGACGACCAGATCTTTGCGCTGCTCGACCGCTGCCCACACAAAGGCGGTCCGCTGAGCCAGGGCATCGTCTTCGGCCACGCCGTAGCCTGCCCCCTGCACAACTGGTCCATCGCACTGGCTGACGGCCAAGCCCGCGCGCCCGACAGCGGTTGCGCCGCTCGCTTTGCGGTCAAGGTCGAAGACGGTATCGTGATGCTGGATGCGAGCGAGTTGCGCCACCATGCCCGCGACGCTGGCGTGATCGCGATCGCCGCGACCGGCGGGGATTGAGATGGCGACCCGCGAGACGCGGTCGACCTGCCCTTACTGCGGCGTGGGCTGTGGTGTGATCATCGCCAGCGATGGCCCGACCATCACCGGCATTCGTGGCGACCCGGATCACCCCGCCAACTTCGGCCGCCTTTGCACCAAAGGCAGCACGCTGCACCTGAGCGCAGCACCTCATTTGGCGCGCCAGACCCGACTGCTGCAGCCTTTGCAGCGCCTGGCGCGAGGTGGCCCGACTCACGCGATAGGCTGGGACACGGCACTCGACCTGGCGGCCGATCGCATCGGCAGCATCGTCCAGGCGAACGGCCCAGAAGCCGTCGGCTTTTACCTGTCGGGCCAACTGCTGACCGAGGACTACTACGTCTTCAACAAGCTGGTCAAAGGTCTGATTGGCAGCAACAACGTCGACACCAACTCGCGCCTGTGCATGAGCAGCGCCGTCGCTGGCTACAAAGCGACATTGGGATCAGACGCGCCACCTTCATGTTATGAAGATTTGCAATTTGCGCAGACGGTCTTCATCGCGGGATCGAATCTGGCCTGGGCCCACCCGGTGTTGATGCGGCGTCTAGAGGACGCCAAGCGCATCCATCCGGATCAGAAGTGGATCGTCGCCGACCCACGCCGAACCGAGACCGCTGCTGCGGCCGATCTTCACCTCCCGCTGCTGCCGGGCACCGACGTCGCCCTGTTCCACGGCATGATGCACCTGCTGCTCTGGGAAGGCATGACCAACCCAAGCTACATCGCTGCCCACACCAGCGGCTTTGCCGAACTGCGAGACCGGGTGCGCGAATTCACGCCACGCCACGTGGCCCAGGTCTGCGGTCTGCGGGAGGACGACATCGTCCAGGCCGCGCGCTGGTTCGGCGGCCACACGCCAACACTGTCGCTGTACTGCCAGGGGCTAAATCAGAGCAGCAGCGGCACGGACAAAAACACCGCGCTGATCAACCTGCACCTGGCCACCGGCCAGATTGGCCAAGCCGGTGCGGGCCCGTTCTCGCTCACCGGCCAGCCCAACGCGATGGGCGGGCGAGAAGTTGGCGGCCTGGCAAACCTGCTGAGCGCACACCGCGATCTGGGCAACCCGGCGCACCGCGCCGAAGTGGCTGCGCTATGGGGTGTGGCCGAGGTGCCAGCCAAGCCGGGCAAGACAGCGGTCGAGATGTTCCAAGCGGCTGCCGACGGCGAGATACGCGCGCTGTGGATCGCCTGTACCAACCCGGCACAGTCGATGCCCGACCAGACCACGGTGCGTCGCGCGCTGCAGCGCTGCGAGTTCGTCGTCGTCCAAGAGGCCTATGCCCACACCGCCAGTGGCGAGCACGCCGACCTGCTGTTGCCGGCCAGCACCTGGGGCGAAAAGGAAGGCAGCGTCACCAACAGCGAGCGCCGCATCAGCAGGGTACGCGCCGCAGTGCCGGCCCCCGGCCAGGCCCGTGCCGACTGGGTCATCGCACGCGACTTGGCGCGGCGCCTGGAACGGCGCCTGCCGCCGCGCAGCCTCGACGGCACCACAATGTTCCCCTATGAAACGGCAGAGCAGGTGTGGAACGAGCACCGCGAAAGCACCCGAGGCCGCGACCTCGACATCACCGGTCTGAGCTACGCCCGATTGGAGCAGCCTCAGCCGTGGCCATACCCCAGCGGCGCCACCAGCGGCCAGACCAGGCTGTATGGCGACGGCCGCTTCGCCACACCCGACGGCCGCGCTCGTTTTGCAGCGCCGCTGTGGCGTCCAACAGCCGAGCCGCGCGAAGCTCGCTTCCCGGTTTCACTGACCACCGGAAGGCTGCGCGACCAATGGCACGGCATGAGCCGCACCGGCACGCTGGGCCGCCTGTTCGCCCACGCCAGCGAGCCCGCCCTCGAGCTGCATCCACAAGAGTTGACACGCCAGCGCTGGCAGGCCGGCGACCTGGTGCAAGTGAGCTCACGCCAAGGCAAGCTGGTGCTGCCGGTCCAACCCAGCGAATCGGTACTGCCAGCACAGGCCTTCATTGCCATGCACTGGGGTCCCGAGTACATGACCGGGCTGGGCGTCAACGCGCTGACCAGCGGTGCGCGGTGCCCGCAGTCGGGTCAGCCCGAACTCAAACACACGGCCGTTCGGCTGGTCAAGGCCGAGTTGCCTTGGCAGCTGGTGGCCGCGGCATGGTTACCTGAAGACTGCGTGCTGACCACGCGCGAGCGGCTGCGCGCCATGTTCGGTCGGATGGGCTATGGCAGCTGCGTGCTCTTCGGCCGCGAGCCGGCGACCGGTCTGCTGCTGCGCGCAGCGCTAGGTGGGCCAGCGGATGCGGCCCTGCTCGACGACATCGAGGACGCGCTGCAACTGGCGCAGGGTCCGGTACTGCGCTATGCCGATACGCGCAGCGGCCAGCGCCGGGCTGTGCGGCTGCAGGCCGACGGTTCGTTGCAGGCTTTCATGTTGGCTGGCGATCTGGCATCCCAGGGCTGGATCCTCGATCTGCTGCAGCAAGGCCAGCCTGCGGCAGGGTTCGGTCGCGCCTTGCTGGCGGCCACCGCGCTACCACCGCTGGCGGTTTCGCGCCACAGCCGGCAGGTCTGCGCCTGCCACGATGTCAGCGAGGACAGCATCGCTGCCGCATTGGCACATTGCAGCGGCAGCGCGCAGCAACGGCTGCAGACTCTGCAGGAGCGACTGCGCTGCGGCACCGAATGCGGCTCCTGTCTCCCGGCGCTGAAGGCCATGGTGCAAACCGCGCCGGTCGGCGTTTGACACAACAGCCGCTGTTGGCCAGCGGCCTGAAGATTTCAGCGGCTGGACGTCGCTCGGCCGCGAACTTACTTGTTGGACTTCAAGCCCACGTACAAGCCCGCGGCGATGATCATCGCGGTGCCGACCCAGGTGAAGAAATCCGGAATTTCGGTAAACATCAAATAGCCCACAACCACCGATCCGACCATCTGCCAGTAATTGAAGGGCGACACGAAGTTGGCGGGGGCGTACGTCATCGCACGCGCCAAGCAGTAATGTCCCGAAGCGCCGAGCGCGCCCAGGCTGCCCAGCAGCAAACAGTCGACCCACCCCGTCGGTGTGGTCCACGAAAAAGGCACTGCCAGGCTCATCAGCACAGAACCGACCAAGGCCGAGTAAACCACCGACGTTTCCGGGCGATCCGTGCCTGCAACTCGTCGAGTCAGCAACTGGTAGATCGCGTAACACAATGAGCTGACGACGATCAGCAGCGATGCGGGCTGGAACACGGCGGATCCCGGTCTGACGACCACCAGCACACCGATGAAGCCGACCACCACGCCCACGACCCGCGCCGGTGTGACTTTTTCATTCAACATCGGTCCAGCCAGCACCAACACCAGCAGCGGCGCAAGGAAAGAGATCGATGACGCCTGGGCAATCGAGATGTATTTGATCGCCGTGAAATAAAGCATCGTCGACGCCAGCAGCATGCAAGAGCGCAGGATCTGCAAGCCGGGGCGCTGGGTCTTGACGATGTCCGGCCCGTAGCGCGGCAACAGCACCAGCAGCACCAGAATCAGATGGCTGAGTGTTCGCGCCCAGACCACCTGCTCGGACGAGTAGCGTTGGCTCATCAATTTGGCCAAGCCGTTCATCACGGGAAAGAATGTGCAGGCCATGCACATGAACAAGACGCCCATCAGCGGGCGGTACACCGGTTTTTTGCTGTCGATCATCCAGGGCCGATAGAGACGCTCGGGGCGTTGGTTTGGGCGCGTGCCAGCATCGGCCCAGCGCAGTGAAAGCTTGCCCGCAGTGGCAGGGTCGGGCAAATCACGGCAGGTTTGATCCGCACCAAAGGTCGCGCAGGCTCAACCCGCCGCGGCATCCTGGGCGATCCTCCTGGCGGTCGGGTAATCGGCCTTGCCATTACTGGCACGCAAAACTTCGGTGGTGGCGAAGACGCGTTTCGGGGTCTTGTAACCCGCCAGCGCCTTGCGGACATGGGCACGCAAGGCGTCTTCGACCAGCGCCGCGCCATCGACCAGCCGGACCACCGCCGTGACCGACTGGCCCCACTTGTCGTCGGCCAGTCCAATCACCAGCGCGTCTTCGACGCAGGGATGGGTTTTGAGCGCTTCCTCGACCTCTTCCGGAAAAACCTTCTCGCCAGCGGTATTGATGCAGGCGCTACCGCGACCCAACAAGGTCAGGCTGCCGTCGGTCTCGACCACACACCAGTCGCCGGGAATTGAATAGCGCACCCCATCGATCACTCGGAAAGTACGCGCCGACTTCTCCTCGTCTTTGTAGTAGCCGATCGGATTGGGTGGCGCGATGGCGACCATGCCCGGCAAGCCGGAACCCGGCGCGACCGGCTGGTCGTTTTCATCAAACACCTTGCAGCGGCTGCCCAGCACGAACTTGGCGGTCTGGACTTGCGCGTCCTTGGTCATCAACGACGCGCCCATGCCCAGCGCTTCGGACGAAGAGAATCCATCGTTGAGGACTGCGTTGGGCATGTGCGCCAGCAAACCCGACTTGACCTCCAGGCTCCACATCACACCCGATGAAATGATGACCGCGACGCTGGACAGGTCGTAGACGCCGGGTGCGGCGTTGAGCGCATTGAGCAGCGGTTTGCCAAAGGCGTCGCCGACGATCACGAGCGTCTGCGGTCGGTGCTGATGTGCGGCGTTCAACATCTCTACCGGATCGAAGGTCTGGCCCTCAAGCGTGACGACGCAACCACCGGCCATCATCGCGCCCATCGATGTCAACAAGCCTGTGCCGTGCATCAGCGGCGGCGCCGGCAGGATGCAGCCGCCAGGACCGGCCTGCCGGGTGAACGCGGCCAACTCGTCCAGCGTTTCAGGCACCGGGCCCAGCAGCCGGGCCGCTTGCAATGAAATCTCGCGAAGGTCGTCATGGGTCCACATCACCCCCTTGGGCATGCCGGTGGTACCGCCGGTGTAGATAAAGAACTGGTCGTCACCCGAGCGCTCAATGTCCAGGGGATCACCCCTGCCTTGTTGGGCCAGATCGTCGAAGGACTCGGCAAACGGCGCGATGTCGCCCGTGGCACCGACCTCGATCCAGGTCTTCACCCGAGGCAGGCGGGGCCGGATCTCGGCCACTGCATCGCGGAATTCCGACGCATAGACCACCGTCTGCGCGTCGGAATTGTCAAAGATGTACCAGACCTCCTGGGGCGTGTAGCGGTAGTTGACGTTCACATGGGTGAGCCGCGCCTTCCAACCTGCGGCCAGCGCGAGCAGGTATTCCGGGCGGTTGCGCATGTAGATCGCGATCTTGTCACCAGGCTGCGAGCCACGCGCCATCAGCGCCCGGGCCAGCTTGTTGGTCATCTGATTCGCTTCACCCCAGGCAATGACACGCTGGCCGTGGATGAATGCCGGCGACTGCGGTGGGACCTGCGAGCCGACCACATCCAAGATATCCCCGAAATTCCACGTCATGATGTCTCCTGTCGAGTCGCTGGGCTCAGACCAAGTGCTTCCAGGACCGTCCGCTTGCCTGCAGCAAAGCGTCCGCAGCGGCAGGGCCTTCGGAACCGGCCGCGTAGTTCGCCAGCGGGGCCGTCTCACCCTCGGCTGGAGCCGCGGCCCAATAGTCAAGCAAGGGCTGGACGATCTGCCAGCCCGCGATCACGCTGTCCGAACGTTGGAACAGCGTCGCGTCGCCGATCATGCAGTCGTAGATCAGCGTCTCGTAGCCGGTGCTCGGTGCGTTCTGGAAGTAGTCCTTGTAGTGGAAATCCATGTGCACCTGACCGATCGAGATGCTGGGCCCAGGAATCTTGGCGCCAAACATCAGCGCTGCGCCTTCATCGGGCTGGAGCTTGAGCACCAACGCGTTGGGCGTCAGCGCCTCGGTCGCGGTATCGCGGAACAGCGACAGCGGCGGGCGCTTGAACTGGATCACGATCTCGCTGCTGCGCTTGGCCATCGCCTTGCCAGTTCGCAGGTAGAAAGGCACGCCGGACCAGCGCCAGTTGTCGACCCCGAGCTTCATCGCCACATAGGTCTCGGTCATGCTGCTGGCTGCCACGCCAGCTTCTTCGCGGTAGCCCGTCAGCAGTTGGCCGTCGCGCTGGCCGACTGCGTACTGGCCGCGCACGCTGTCGCTGGCCGCATCGACCCGGTGCACCGAGTTCAGCACCTTGGTCTTCTCGTTGCGGATGGCGTCGGCCGAGAACGACGCGGGCGGCTCCATCGCGGTCAGCGCCAGCAGCTGGAACACATGGTTTGGCACCATGTCGCGCAATGCGCCGGTACTTTCGTAAAAGCCGGCCCGGCTCTCGACGCCCACGGTCTCGGCCACGGTGATCTGCACATGGTCGATGTGATCGCGGTTCCACAGCGGCTCGAAAATGCTGTTGGCAAAGCGCATCAGCATGATGTTCTGCACCGTCTCCTTGCCCAGGAAATGGTCCATGCGGTAAATCTGGGGCTCGGCCAGGCTGCGCCGTAACTGGGTGTTGAGTGCGCGCGCCGAGGCCATGTCGTGACCGAAAGGCTTCTCGACCACCACCCGGCGCCAGCGGCCCGGCGCTTCGGTGACGAGACCGGCGGCGCCAAGCTGGTCGACGATGCCGCCGAAAAACCGTGCCGCCACCGCCAGGTAGAACAACACGCTGCCGCCGTCGGGTTGGGCTTCGCTGACTTCGCCGAGCCGGTCAGCCAGCCGGCCATAGGCCAGCGGGTCGCCGAAGTCGCCCGGCAGGTAGCTGATGCGCTGCAGCAGCTCGTTCCAGTGCAGCTCGTCGAGTGCCTGCGAGTAATGCTTGTCAGCAGCGAATGCGCGTACCGCAGCATCGAGGTGCAGGCGGAATGCGGCGTCGGTCATCTCGAGTCGGTCGACCCCGATCAACGCGAACTTCTCAGGCAGCAGCCCGGTGCGCGCCAGGTTGTACAGCGCCGGGATCAGCAAGCGCTTGGTGAGGTCGCCGGCGGCGCCGAAGATGACCATGATGCAGGCGGGTGCCTGCTGGCCGTGGGGGATCGTGTCGTGTTCGACATCATTGGCTTTGGCCACGGTCATCCTTTCTGAGGTTCTTGGTGGCCACCGAACTGCTTGCGCATCGCCGACAGCAGCTTTTCTGCAAAAGTGTGGTCCTGGCGCGAACGGAAGCGCGTGTAGAGCGCGGCCGACAGCACATCGGTCGGCACCGCTTCCTCAATTGCCGCCATGATGGTCCAGCGGCCCTCGCCGGAATCCTCGACATGGCCTGAATAACCCTTGAGCTGAGGGTCTTCGGCCAGCGCAACGGCACTCAAGTCGAGCAACCAGGACGAGACCACGCTGCCACGCCGCCACAGTTCGGTGATATCGGCCAGGTCCAGGTCGTAACGACGCTCGGCAGGGATCACCTCCTGAGCAACACCCTTGAGAATGTCCAGGCCCTCGGCATAGGCTTGCATCAGCCCGTACTCGATGCCGTTGTGCACCATCTTGACGAAGTGACCCGACCCGGCAGGACCGGTGTAGAGGTAACCCTCCTCAGCGGTCGATTGACGCTGGGCACGTCCCGGTGTGCGGTCGATCTCGCCAATACCTGGCGCCAAGGTCTTGAAGATCGGATCCAAGCGCTGCACCGAATCGCGGTCGCCGCCGATCATCAGGCAATAGCCTCGCTCCAGACCCCAGACCCCGCCGCTGGTACCGACGTCGATGTAGCGGATGCCCTTGCCCGCCAGTTCCTGGGCCCGGCGAACGTCGTCTTTGTAGTTGGAGTTGCCGCCGTCGATGATGACATCCCCAGCGGACAGTAGATCGCCCAAGGCGGTGACTGCCGCCTCGGTGATCGCACCCGACGGCAGCATCACCCAGACCGCACGTGGCGCGCTGAGTTGGCGCACCAAGTCGGCCAGGTCCTGGCTGGTGACAGCCCCCTCGCCACCCAGGGCAAGCACCGCCGCTGGGTTGTTGTCATAGACCACACAGTGGTGGCCGTCGCGCATCAAGCGCCTGACAATATTGCCGCCCATGCGACCCAATCCGATCATGCCGAGTTGCATGGCGCTTCCTTAGAGTTGATAAATTATTTAGGGCACTTTACACAGAAAGTGCTTTTTTGGAATAGCGCATAGCCTGCCGGTTCATCGCTTGTGGGTTCAGACCCTGTAGGGGCAGTTCCTGTCGGCGCGACAGCGGTGCAGCCTGGAGTGGGTCGGCCCAGCTCGAACAAGTCACGCCGCTGCTGCGCTTTCGCAGCCGCATGCGACGCCCTGGCGAATCACTCGGGCTTGATGCCTGCGAGCTCAGCGACACGCTTGAAGCGCTCGTATTCGCGGCGCTGGAATTCCCCCAAGGCCTTCGGACCCATCATCATCGGCGCAGAAGGCAGCGAGGCATGGTAGGCCTTGCCGGCCTCGGAGTTCATCACCTTCTGGATCGCCGCTGCCAGCTTCTCGACCACGTCGTCCGGCGTTTCGCCGCGCACGAAGAAGGCCGACCAGACCGAGGTCTCGAAGTCGGCGAAGCCGCTCTCCTTCATGGTCGGGATCTCCGGGAACATCGCTTCACGCTTGTCGGCGGTGATGGCCAGCACCCGCAGGCGGCCGCCCTTCAACAACTCTATGGTGCCGGTGAAGTCGATCACGCCAACCTCAAGCTGACCGCCGACGACATCGGTCAGCATCTGCGCGCCACCTTTGTAGGGGATGTGATCGACGCGCAGGCCGCTGGCCGTCCCCAGCCAGGCCGCCACCAGCTTGTAGCCGGCCGAGTAGTCGCCGAGCTGCAGCGCGCGCTTGTCCTTTTTCGCAGCGGCCACCAAGTCGCCCATGGTCTTGTGGGGTGAATCGCCCCGCACCACGAAAGCCACCGGACTGATCGCCAGTCCGTAGAGCGGCCGCAGGTCCTTGAAGGGGTCGTAGGGCAGGTTTTTCATCGTCACGGCGTTGACCACCGCGGGCGAATTGCTGCCCATCAGGATGGTGTGGCCGTCTGCCGGCGCCTGGCGTGTGGCCTGCACCGCGATCAACCCGCTGCCACCTGGACGATTCTCGACCAGCACCTGCTGGTTGAACATCCGCCCGAGCTGCTCGCCATAGAAGCGCGACGAGGAGTCGGCGCCACTGCCGGCATTGAAAGGCACCAGCACCTTGATCTGGCGGCTGGGGAACGCAGCGGCCTGCGCGCTGGTGGCTGCGCTCTGCGCGGATGCCGGCAAAGCCGCCAACAACGAGACGGCCAGCAGAAGGTGTTTGAGCAGATTCATGGCTTGGTTTCCTTCAGAGATGATGGGCTACGCCGAGAAACCCTCGATTCACGGCAGCGTTAGGTTTCAGACCAGTGGCAGCGCCGGCGTCGGCATGCGCGCGCCGTTGCGCTCGGCCAGTAGCGGACGAACCCAGCGGGCAAAGCGCTCGGCCTCTTCGTCGTGCAGATAGCCTGACAGGCAGAAAGAGTGGCAGCCCAGATCGATGAACTGCTGCAGCGTGTCGGCGCATTGCTGCGGATTGCCGACCACCGCGATGCCTGCGCCTGGGCGAACCTTTGTGATGCCAGTCCAAAGATGCGGCGCGATCAGTTCGCCATGGGTCAGCGCGAGTTCCTGGACTCGCCGGTTGGCCGCCGAGCCGCCGTAGTGTTGGCGGATGAATGTGGTCTGCGAGTCGGTCACCCCGGCCACCAAGGTATGGGCCGCCTCCCAAGCCTCCTCCTCGGTCTCGCGGCAGACGATCTGCAGGCGCATGCCGAAGCCGATGTCGTGCTCACGGCCGTAACGCGCGGCACGCTCACGGATATCGCGCATGTTGGCGGCGATCGTCTCGGTCGTGTCGCCCCAGAACAGGTGCACATCGGCATGACGGGCCGACAGCTCCCAGGCTTCAGGCGAGCCACCGCCGAGATAGAAGCGCGGGTGAGGTCGCTGCAGCGGCTTGGGCGAGATCCGCGCGCCGTTGATCTGGTGGTGGCGGCCTTCGAAGGTGACCGCCCCGCGCTCGGTCCACAGCGCCTTGAGGATGCTGACCTCTTCTTCCATCAGTGCGTAGCGCTCTTCCTTGGGCAGCAAAATCCCGTCCTGGACCGCCTCGGCCTCGCTCTGACCAGCGATCAGGTTGACCGCGACCCGACCGTCCGACAGCTGGTCCATCGCCGCGATCATCCGGGCCAGCAGCACCGGACTCATGTAGCCAGGACGCGCTGCCACCAGCATGCGGATCGTCCGTGACCGCGCCAACACCATCGCCGAGGAAATGTAGGCGTCCCAGCAAGTCCAGGAGACAGGCACCAGCATGTACTCGAAACCGGCCTTTTCGGCGGCAGCGACGACCCGGTCGAACATCGCCATCGAAGGCGGCACGGTCGCGTCGCGATCAGCGTAGGCCGTGGTGTCACCAGCCGTGGGCAGGAACCAGCCGAACTCGAGTTGTCGCATAAGTCGTCCTCGCGGCCGCAGCCGATTGAGCGCTGGCGCCAGCCGTCAACCGGACGGGCCACCAGCGCAGACATTCATTCTGACGCATCCCGCCAGGCACAGCGTTCCATCCTATCGGACCACCAGCCGCGGTGGTCCGCTGGCAGCCAACACCTGACCCACCACCGCGGCCTGGGCGAAGCCGTGGCGACCAAAGGTGGCCAGCACGGCATCCAGCGCCGATGGGTCGCAGGCCACGAGCAGACCACCGCTGGTTTGCGGGTCGGTCAACAGCGCACGGTCTTCGGCGTCCAACGACGAGGACAGCTGCACATCGGCGCCGTAGCCAGCCCAATTGCGACCCGAGGCGCCGGTGATGAAGCCGCGCGCAGCCAACGCGCGAACGCCCGGCAGCAGGGGAACAGCGGACCAATCGATCCGCAACTCGCAGCGGGCACCACGCGCCATTTCCAGCGCGTGGCCAGCGAGGCCGAAGCCGGTGACATCGGTGATCGCATGCACGCCCGGTAGTTCGGCCAGGTCAGGCCCTGGTGTGTTGAGGGCGGTGGTCGTGGCGATCATCTGCGCATAGCCCACCTCGCCCAACTGGCCCTGCTTGAGCGCCGCGCTCATGACGCCCACGCCGACCGGCTTGCCCAGTACCAACAGATCGCCAGGGCGGGCGTCGGCATTGCGCTTGACGCGGTCGGGGTGCACCAAGCCCATCACCACCAGCCCATAGATTGCCTCGACCGAATCGATGGTGTGGCCGCCGGCAATCGGGATGCCCGCCAGCTTGCACATCGACGCACCGCCCTCGAGCACCCGACCTATCGTGGTGGTGGACAGCACATTGATCGGCATGCCCACCAGCGCCAGCGCCATGATGGGTCGCCCACCCATCGCGTAAACATCGCTGATCGCGTTGGTGGCGGCGATACGGCCAAAGTCGTACGGGTCGTCGACGATGGGCATGAAAAAGTCGGTCGTGGCGATCAGCGCTTGATGGTCATTGAGTCGGTAGACGGCCGCGTCGTCGGCAGTCTCGATGCCCACCATCAGCTCGGGCGGCATCGGCATCGCCGCAGTGCCCTTGAGAATCTCGGACAACACACCGGGGGCGATCTTGCAGCCACAACCACCGCCATGAGACAGCGAGGTCAGGCGCGGTTCGGTCGCGGGGCTGGGCTTGTGGGGGAGGGTCAAAGTCTTGCTCCAGGTCATCAGATCGGCAGGCTGCGCCGCGGCGCAGCAGCCAGCGTTGCCGGCATGGCGCAAAACTGCTGTGCAACGCCAAGAGGGTCGCTCGACGCGCCACGGCGCGTCAGTGTCACTCCAGCTCGATGCCCGCAGCGCGCATCGTGCGGGTCCAGATCCCCAACTGCTCCTTGACCTGCGCCCCCAGGACCTCGGGCGACGACGGCGTGGGCAGCAGCCCGAGCTTGTCGTACTGCTCGACCACATCGGGCTTGCGCATGATCACGTTGAAGTCTTTCGAGATGCGATCGACCAGATCCTTGGGCATCTTGGCCGGTCCCAGCAAACCGCCCCAGGGACGGATATTGACCAGCGGCTGGCCCGCCTCGGCCATCGTCGGCACATTGGGAAAGGCCCGGGTGCGCTCCGGCAGGAGCACGGCAATCAGCCGGAACTTCTCCTTGAGCAACTGCGGCAGCACCGCGGGCGTCACGAACATCAAAGGCACCCGTCCGCCGACCATGTCGACAACCGCCTGCGCCTCGCCCTTGTAGGGCACGCGGACCATGTCGAGTTTGTTGGCCTCGATCAGCGAGGCCATCGACACGATGCCGGTGCTATTGCCCGTGGCGTAGCTCAGCTTGCCAGGGTTGGCCCGCGCGTAAGCGACCAACTCGGCCAAGGTATTGACCGGCAGGCTGGGCGCCACCGCCAGATAGAAAGTGAAGATGCAGAGATTGGAGATCGGCGTGAAATCGGCGACCGGGTCATAGGGTGGGACCTTTTTCAGGGAAGGCACATAGGACATCGAGGTAGCCGTGCCGAAATACATGGTGTGGCCGTCGGGCGGCGCCTTGAGCACCTCCAGCGCGGCCAGCGCGCCATCGGCGCCCGCCCGGTTCTCCACCAGCACCGGTTTGCCGAAGGCATTGCCCATGTGCGCAGCAATCACACGCGCGCCCAGGTCTGCGCCGCCACCAGCCGGGAAGGGCACGAAGAAGCGGATCGGCCGGTTCGGCCAGTCGGACTGGGCAAACGCCAAGCCAGGCAGCGCCGCGCCCAAAGCGGCCGAACCGGCAGCGGTGAGGATTTGACGGCGGGCGGCCGCGTCAGGACTAGTTTTCATGAGTTCTCTCAGTGCCAAGGGTGTGGTGCGGTACAGGCCTGCGGCGCGAAGTTTGCAAACCCGCAATCTGGCAGGCTGGCAGACGTCCAACTCAAACCCGGCGCTCGCAGGCGGGGGTCGGTCACAGCGTGCGGCCGATGATTTCTTTCATGACCTCCGACGAACCGCCATAGATACGGTTGCCTCGAATGTCGGTCAGCATGCGGGCGATCGGGTACTCGCGCATGTAGCCATAACCGCCAAACATCTGCAGCAAGTCGTCGATCGCGCGGGTGGCATCAGACGCCCAAAGCTTGGCCATCGCCGCACCATCTGGGCCAAGTTGGCCGTCCAGGTGGTCAGCGACACAGCGGTCGACCAAAGCCCGCGTGGCGAACGCCAAGGTCTTGATCTCGGCCAGCCTGAAGCGCGTCTGCTGGTTCTGGATCAAGGGCCTGCCGAAGGCTTGTCGCTCCTTGGTGTAGGCGATGGTCCAGTCCAGTGACGCCTCGAGCGAGGTCGCGCAGCGCAGCGCGATCATCAGACGCTCTTGGACCAGACCGTGCATCAGGTAAACGAAAGCCTTGTTCTCTTCGCCGATCAGGCAGTCGTCCGGCACGATCACGTCATCGAAAAAGAGTTCGGCAGTGTCTTGGGCGCGTTGACCAATCTTGTCGAGCAGCTTGCCTCGGCTGAAACCTGGGCTGCGGGTGTCGACCCAGAGCAGGCTCATGCCTTTGGCGCCGGCCGCGGGGTCGGTCTTGGCGACGACCAGCACCCAGTCGGCATGCCAGCCGTTGGTGATGAAGGTCTTCTGGCCCTTGAGACGGTAGCCGCCACTGGCCCGCGTGGCCGTCGTTCGGATCGCTTTCAGGTCGCTGCCAGCAGAGGGTTCGGTCATCGCAATCGAGGCGACGATGTCGCCGCTGGCCATGTCAGGCAACCAGCGCTGCTTCTGCGCTTCGGTGCCAAACTCGACCAGGTAGGGCGCAACGATGTCCGAATGCGTCGTGAAGCCGGCGACACCGGTCGCCATCACGCGTGCGATCTCCTCGACAACGATGGCGGTGAACAGAAAATCGCCACCGCTACCGCCATAGGCCACCGGTGCCATCGGCAGCAGCAATCCGGCTTGGCCCGCACGGCGCCAAATCTCGCGCGGCACTAGGCCTTGCTGCTCCCACTGCGCGTGATCGGGCAGCACCTCGCGCTCGAGGAAGCGTCTGACAGTGTCGCGAAAGCCCTCGTGCTCGGCGGTGTAGAGGCTGGATCCGCGGATAGGCATGCTGGCGCTCATGGATTGTTTTTCGTCCGAGCCGGACGCGATGGCTGCCCGCGGCCGGCTGGCAGCGATATTAGCCCGACCCGTGGACGGTGGGTGAGCGTGTAAACACGGGTGCGACCGAGGTCACTCCACCTTGATACCGCCAGACTTGATGACCTGCTCCCACCGGTCTTTCTCGGTCGCGACGAAACGCTTGAAAACCTCAGGACTGCCACCAACGCCCAGCCCACCTTGCTCGGCGATGCGCTGCCGAATCTCCGGCATGGCAAGCACCTTCTGCAAGTCGGCATTGAGTTGGCGAACTCGGTCCTGCGGTACCTTGGCTGAGACGAACAGGCCGAGCCAGACCGTGACCTCAATGTCAGGGTAGCCTGACTCGACGATGGTCGGCACATCGGGCATCTCCGGTACGCGATCGCGAGACGTCACGGCGAGTGGCACCAACTTGCCGGCGCGAACCATCGGCAGCGAAGTGATCATGTTGTCGACCATGAAATCGACCTGCCCGCCGACCAGGTCGGTCAGGGCCGGCGCAGCACCCCGGTAAACGATGTCGACCGCGCTGACGCCTGCGCGCAACTTGATCAGCGCGCCGGTCAGGTGGCCGGAAGATCCGCTCGTCGACACCGCCATCGACAAGCCGGATGGCCTGGCTTTGGACAGCGCTTTCAGCTCGGCCAGCGTTTTGACGCCGAGTTTGGGCGAAACCACCAGCACATTAGGCATCGACAACACATGGATGACCGGCGACAAATCTTCGGGTTTGTAAGGCAGCTTGTCCTGCAGCGTGTAATTGGCCGCATTGGGGCCCAGGCTGCCCATCACCAGCGTGTTGCCGTCCGGGTCGGCCTTCAGCATGGCCATGATGCCCAGCGTACCGCCAGCACCACTGACGTTCTCGACCACCACCGTCTGGTGGGTCAGGTCCTGCAAACCCTTGGCAATCAAGCGACTGGTCAGGTCGAGGATGCCGCCCGGCGCAGCCGGCGCGATCAGTCGCAGCGGCTTCGCATCGGCCGCCAACGCCGCCGGGCCGGGCCCGCAAAGTGCCAGCGCCGCCGCGGGCAGCAGTCGGCGCAGCCATTGTTCAACCATGGTCACGGGTTGTCTCCGGGTAGTTGGTCGGCAGCGCGAGCATCAGCCGCCTCAGGGCACAAAGGTGTCGCCGAGCACGACCCCCTCGCGTCGCGGGTCGGTGCCACCGGTCAATATCGCCACGCCATTGAGCACGGTCCGCATGATCGTGTTGACGCCACTGGCCTGCGCTGCGGTCGACACCGTGTGGCCAAGCGCGCGCAAACCGGCGATCAACGTATCGTTGGCGCTGCCATTGGTGACGTCGACATTCGGGTGCTCGCCGCCGACCGTGGTGGTCGCGCTGTTGCTCGCACCGAAGTCCACCAGGCCGGCCGCTTGCTGGGCATCGAGCCCCCAATCGAGCGCGCCGACAATCGTTTTGACAACGTACTGCGGAATCGTGCCGCCGCCCGGCGAGCCAGTCGCCATCACGAAGTCGCCCCTGCCGCCGTCGGCCGCGACCTTGAACACCAAGGTCGGCGCCATCGAGCTGCGTGGACGCTTGCGCGGCGCCACCCGGTTGGCGATCAGCACGCCCGCAGCATCGGTCGGCGTCGCAGAAAAGTCGGTCAATTGGTTGTTCAGCAGGAATCCATTGGTCATGTGGAACGAGCCCATGCTCGATTCGACGGTGGTGGTCGCGGTCAACACGTTGCCCGCGCCGTCGACGATGGTGAACTGGTTCGTGCCGTGCTCGACAGTGTTGTCGGCGGCGAGCGGAATCGGACCCAGATTGCCCGCCTGTGCCGTGCCCATGCTCTTGGTGGTGGCAATCAGCGCGGCGCGGCTCTTCATGTAAGTCTTGTTGAGCATCGTATTCCAGGTGCCGCCGGGCAAGGGGACGAAGTCGGTGTCGGCGATGTACTTGTCGCGGTCAGCGTAAGCCAGGCGCTCGGCTTCGGTCACGAGATGGACGCCCTGCACGGTCGGCTTGCCGCCTTCGCGGTCAATGGCTGTTGGCTTGAGTGCGGCCATGTCGAAGTTCTCGATGATGCCCAGCGCCGACGCGACGGTGATGCCGCCAGAGGTGGGCGGTGGCGCGCCGCAGACCCAATAGGTGTTGCGGTAAGTCGTGCACACCGGTTCGCGACGCTTGACTTCATAGGCTGCGAGGTCGACCAGCGTCGTTTTGCCTGGGGTCGTCGGGCTACCGTCCGGGGCGCTGGTGCTGGCGATCTTGGCAATGATGTCGGCGCCGATCTGGCCGGTGTAGATCGCGTCAGCACCGCCAGCGGCCATGGCTTGCAAGGACTTGGCGTAAGCCGGATTCGTCAGCACGGTTCCCAGCGCCTTGGGCGTGCCATCGGCGTTGAAGAAGTACGCCGTCGCTTCGGCATCGCGCTTGAGCGAAGCGGCGTTTGAAACAATCGCCGCCGCGAGGCGCCCGCCGATCTTGAAACCGTTGGTCGCCAAAGAGATGCCATCACCGAACAAGTCTTTCCAGGCGAGCTTGCCGTGGTCTTTCTGAACGGCCTCGATCAAGCGCGGCACGCCGATGGTGCCGATCGAACGGCCGCTGGCTCGCGCGCTGGGCTTGGGCGTGGTCTTGTCGGTATCGTCGTCAATGTAGCGCAGGTAGTTTTCGGTGGCGGCGGCGGGTGCCGACTCGCGACCGTCATAGGCCAGCACAGACTTTGAGGCGGCGTCGTAATAGACGATGAACCCGCCTGAGCCCAAACCGGTCGCCTCGGGTACGGTCAAGCCGAGAACAGCTTGCACTGCAACCGCTGCATCAGCGGCCGACCCGCCTTTCTTCAGAACCGCGCAACCTGCCGCGCTGGCCAGCGCGTTCGAGGTCGACACCATGTAGCTGCGCGCCGAGATGACCTTCAGCCCGGCACGATACCCCGAAGCCGCTTCCGGAAGAGCCGGATCACCCGGCAAATTCGACCCGACGACCACGCCAGTGCCATCGCTCGACAAAGCCTGGCAGCTGGTATCCGGCGCAACGGCGACATCGGCGCCACCACAAGCGACGAGCAGAGCCGCGAAAACCGGCCCCAGGCAATGCAACCAACGAATGGTGGACATGGGCGTCCCTCGCAAAGTTTAAAAGTTGACGAAATGGTGGGTTCATCGACGACCCAGCCGCACGAAGCCAGTGAGTGAACCCGACTGGGCCGATAGAGGCCAAGGCCTTTCGACTGCACGCGATGCAAGCGTTCAACCTAGAGACGCTGCGGCCCAATCATGCCAAGCCTCCCCATCTGGACTTGGGTGAAAACCCTTGGATCCTCCGAGGCAGCCCGCAGGCGCTTCGCGCTTCATGGACGGTCACATCACACTCCGCATTATGCGAAGCAGGTGTTGTTTTTTGTCATAAATAAACGCTAATATGAATTTCGTCACCCAAATGCCTGCTCAGCAGCGTCGACCTGTTCATGTCACCCAGCGCCACTGTGAAGTCCTCATACCGGATTGGCGGCGACGTTTGGGGTGGATTTGCCGCCATGCTGGTCGCACTGCCATCGGCGATCGCCTTTGGTGTCAGCATTTTTTCGCCGCTAGGCGCCGAATTCGGTGCCAAGGGCGCGTTGGCGGGCATGCTCGGCGTGACGGCGCTGGGTTTGATCGCCGCGATCTTTGGTGGCACCCAGCGGCTGATCTCGGCCCCCTGCGCGCCTGCCGCGGCCGTGCTCTCAGCGTTGACGATGCAGCTGAGCCAGCAAGGCTTGCCGGTTGGCGCGATCGTGCTGACGCTGTTCCTGGTGGCCCTGACCAGCAGCGTGGCACAGATCCTGTTCGGTGTGCTGAAAATCGGCCGGCTGATCAAGTACATGCCGTTCACGGTGATCAGCGGCTACCTCAGCGGCGTGGGCCTGATCATCATCCTGAGCCAATTGCCGAAGTGGCTGGCGCTGCCCAAGGGCATGGGCTGGTGGCAAGGCTTGATGAGCCCCTCGCTGTGGCAATTGCCCGGGCTGCTGATCGGTGGCGCCACCGCCGGCGCGATGCTGCTGGCCCCACGCATCTCGCAGCGCATTCCGGGAGTGATCCAGGGTTTGATCGCTGGCATCGCGATGTACTGGTTGCTGGCCTTGTCAGGCTGGCCGCAACTGCTCTCGCTCGAAAACAACAGCATGGTCATCGGCAAGCTGTCGGCCGACGCCGGCGGGTTCGTGGCGACGCTGACCGGTCCCTGGTCCAGCCTGTCCTCAGCCTCTCTGCCCCGCTGGGATCTGGTCCTAGTGCCGGCACTGACGCTGTCAGTGCTGCTGTCGATCGACACCCTCAAGACCTGTCTCGTGCTCGACGCGCTGACCGGGACCCGACACAATTCCAACCGTGAGTTGGTCGGACAGGGGCTGGGCAATCTCGCGTCGACCTTGATCGGCGGTTTGCCGGGCGCCGGCACCATGGGCGCAACGCTGGTCAACAAGGCAAGCGGGGGCTCAACTTATTTGTCGGGGGTTTTCCAGGGCTTGTGGGCGCTGCTGGCGGTGCTGGCGCTCACACCGCTGATCGCCTGGGTTCCGGTGCCGGCGCTGGCTGCGCTGCTGATCGTCATCGGCATCCGGATGATCGACTGGAAATCGCTGCAGATGGTTCGCCGGCGGGACACTGTGCTGGATTTCATGGTCATCGTCGCCGTCGTGCTGGTGGCCAACACGGTCAGCCTGATTGCTGCTTCGGGCTTGGGCATTGCACTGGCGGCGGCGATGTTCATCAGTGAGCAGATCCATTCCTCGCCGGTGCGCAGAAAAAGCTTTGGCAACCACCGGTTTTCCAAGCGCATTCGTAGCGGCAGCGAGCGAGAGATTCTCGAACGCGAAGGGGCGCAGTCGGTCGTCTTCGAGCTACAGGGAAGCCTGTTCTTCGGCACCACCGATCAGCTATTCGGTGAGATCGAGGCCGAGTTGCAGAACGCGCGCTACCTGCTGCTGGATTTTTTCAGGGTTCAGTCGCTCGATGTGACCGCGGGCCACATGGTCCAGCGCATCGGAAAAATGCTCGCGGCGCGGCAAGCCACGCTAGTGTTGAGCCGTTTGCCGCAACGTTTGCCCAGTGGACGGGATCTGCGCGCCTATGTCGGGAGCCTCGGGTTGCTGTCTGACCAGCGCACGCAGGTCTTCGACGAGTTCAGCGACGCGCTCGAATGGATAGAAGGCGACATCCTGAAGGCCGCCGGCGTCCAGGTCGACTCGCCACACAGCCTTCAGCTTTCCGAGTTCGAGATCTTCAAGGACCTGCCCCAGGATGCGACCACTGCGCTCAAAAAGTGCGCCCATACACGCGTCGCGGTGGTCGGTGAGTTGATCGTGGAGTCCGGTAAGGCCGGCCATCAACTGATGCTGATTGCCAAGGGCGAGCTCAAGGTCAGCCTGTCACTCGGCGACGGCAAGAGCGTTCACCTCGCGACGCTGGGACGAGGTCAGTTTCTGGGCGAGATGTCTTTTCTGGACGGTCAACCTTACTCGGCCAATGTGCACGCCCTCGCCGAGACCGAGCTGATTTGCATCGAGCGCGAAGCGTTCGAGGAGATCATTGCCGACAATGAAAAGATTCGCGCCAGCATCGTCAAGACGATCGCGCTCGCCATCGCAGGCCGTCTGCGCCACACCAATGCCGAACTGCGGGAAATCCGCGAAGCCTGAGCACCTGACGCGGCGCGCGAGCTTGCGACTGCTGACCAGTCCCAATCTCTGAACCAGGAGACCGACGCCTGTCGGGCTCACACCTGATTGAGATCCCTGTGGATGACTCCGAGAACAAGAAAGTGTTGATCGACGAGTTGGCGAAGCTTCGAAGAATTTGAACCATTGGACGCACTGCAATGGCTCTCTTAATGCCTAACAAACTGAAGCAGCAGGCGACCGCTAGCCAGCCGAACAGTGCCTGGCCCAGCAAATCGGTGCGTTTGACATGCAGGACCAGAACCAGTCGAATGGGTTGGATGTCGTCAATGGTCTGACGCATCGGTAGGCGTCAATCCTGAAGTCGCATCCCGCAGCGCCTGGGGGTAGCGCTCTACGCGCCGCAATGCAAAACGCCAACCTCCCGGTTGGCGCTAAGCTCGGCGCAAGGCCGACGCTGATATTTGGTTGCGGGGGCAAGATTTGAACTTGCGACCTTTGGGTTATGAGCCCAACGAGCTACCAGGCTGCTCCACCCCGCGACTGGAGCTGCGACTATAGCACAGCGGCCGTGCGGCCAGTGCAACGGCAGCCGCGAAGCGGCACGGAAGCCGTCAAAGACCCGCTCGGGACAGCGTGTCCTCGAAGCGCCTTGCATCCTGGAATCCCATCACCCGCGCAGCGACGATCTCCCGGCCCTGCGCGTCGAAAAACAAAGTGCCCGGCGGGCCGAACAGCTTGAATCGCCGCAGCAGTGCGCGCTGACTTTCAGTGTTAGCGGTGACATCGGCCTTGAGCAACACGGCCTGACCTAATCGTGCAATCACCCTGGCGTCCCTGAAGGTAAGTTTGTCCATCTCCTTGCAGGAAACACACCAGTCGGCATAGAAGTCCAGCATCACCGGACGGGACGCTGCGGACTGCAGCGCCGCATCAAACGCCGCCTCGCTCTGAATGACCTGAAACGCCGGCGCTGGCCTGGCATCGGCGGTCGACGCAGCGAATTCGCCCAGCGGGCGTAGCGGGTCCTGCCCGCCCGAGCCTGCGCCCACGATCTGCATCACCCCGAACGTGATCAGCGCCACACCCAGGCTTCGTTGCAAGGCCACGCGGAACGCATGCCGGTGGTGCGTCAACGGCGCAAAGGGCTGCAGCATGAAGCCTGACAGCAGCAAGACCAAGCCCCAAAGCATCATGGCCAATGGCGCAGGCAGCACTGGCCGGGCGACCCACAGCGCAACGCCGAGCATCATCACACCGAACAGTTGCTTGACGCCTTGCATCCAGGGGCCCGCTTTGGGCAGCCACTGCCCTGCGGACACGCCCAGCAGCAGCAAGGGGACACTCATACCGGTCGCCATGGCAAATAGCGCCGCGCCGCCCAACACCACATCGCCGGTCTGGCTGATGAACAACAATGCACCCGCCAAGGGCGCCGTCACGCAGGGGCTAACGATCAACGCCGAGATGCCACCCATCACGAACACGCCTGCGAACTGACCGGCAGGCAGACGGTTTGCTTGGCCGCTCAGGTGGCCGGTGAAACGCGCGGGTAGCCGCAGTTCGTAGACATCGAACATCGACAACGCGAACAACGCGAGCAGGGCTGAAAATGCACCGATCGCCCAGGGAGTCTGAAGCGCAGCGGCAAAGCCCTCGCCCGCCAGCCCAGCGGCCAGCCCCAGTGAGGTGTAGACCAGCGCCATGCCCAAGGAATAAGCCGCGGCCAACGCGAGCCCCCGCCAACGAGATGGCCGCTGTCCCGTGCCCAAGATCAAGGACGACAGGATGGGCAGCATGGGCAACACACAGGGCGTCAGCGACAACAACAAACCCAGCCCAAAAAACAAAGCCAGCACAGGCAGAAGCCGTCCATCGCGAAGCATCCGGTCAACGATCGCACCGTCGGGCTCCTGCAGCCCAGCGTCAGACGGCCGGGCCTTGAGGGCCCCAGTGCCGGCCACGGCGACAGAATCCAGCCGTAAGTCGGTGCTCATGGGCGGGTAGCACAGGCCAGCGTCGGCGCAACCCTGCGTCACCACCTGGAGCTTGAAAGGACCACTGGATGGCACCAACGGCAGCAAGATGCGCAAATCGCCCCGGTAGGTTTCGACATTCTTCTGGAAATTGTTGTCGAATTTGATCTGCCCTGCCGGGAACTCAGCGGGTCCGAGCGTCGCCCCCTCGGCGGTAAATCGAAAAGGCTCGCGATAAACGTAATAACCGCTGGCGATCCGAACCAGCACCTCCACGCGCTGAGGCGCCACCACGCTGGCGCTGACCGCGAAAGCTTGCTCCGGCGGCAGAAACTGATCAGCGGCCCAGGCCGGAACAGCCCTGGCCAACGCTAGCGCCAAGATAAACAGGGCAACCAAGCCATGTAGGCAGCGTGGCAAGACAGAAAGAGCGGGTGTGGTGTTCATGGTTTGGCAGCGACAGGGCAAAAAAAAGCCAGCCCGGGGGCTGGCATTCTTGCAGCAGAGCGCGCGTCGCGCTTTCCCTGCCAATCAATCTTCCGAGACGTCAATGGCCGCAGCGCCCGTAGGATCCGGACGGTCAACCAGTTCAACGAAGGCCATCGGTGCGTTGTCACCGACCCGGAAACCCATCTTCAAGATGCGGGTGTATCCGCCTGGGCGGGTCTGGTAACGCGGTCCGAGCTCCTTGAACAGCTTGGTAACGATCTCACGGTCGCGCAGCCGGGCGAACGCCAGACGGTGGTTGGCCAGGCTGGGGGTCTTCCCCATGGTGAGCAGCGGCTCGACGACGCGACGCAGTTCCTTGGCCTTGGGGACCGTGGTCTTGATGGCCTCGTGGCGCAGTAGCGATACGCACATATTGCGCAGCATCGCCAAGCGGTGCGCGCTGGTGCGGTTGAGTTTGCGAAGTCCTTGGCGGTGACGCATGGTGCTTTCCTTTCGTTATAGAACCTCGGCCGTGTCAGGTACCGGGGTTTGCAAGAGGGCGGGGTTCTTCGAACACCCACCCTGGTTGCGGATCAAACGCTGATCTCAGCGTTTGTCAAGGCCTTGCGGAGGCCAGTTCTCGAGACGAGCGCCTAGCGTCAGCCCGCGAGACGCAAGCACTTCCTTGATTTCGTTGAGCGACTTACGGCCCAAATTCGGCGTCTTGAGCAACTCGGTCTCGGTGCGTTGAATTAGATCGCCAATGTAGTAAATGTTCTCGGCCTTCAGGCAATTCGCAGACCGGACGGTCAGTTCGAGTTCGTCGACAGGCCGCAACAGAATCGGGTCATGGATCTCTTTGGCTCGCTCGACGCCGCCGTACGCACCACCGGCGGTCTCATGGGGCTGCAGACCCGTGAAGACCACCAGTTGATCAACCAGAATCTGCGCCGAAGCACGGATGGCTTCCTCAGGCGTCACAGCGCCGTTGGTCTCGATCTCCATCACCAACTTGTCCAGGTCCGTCCGTTGTTCGACCCGGGCGTTCTCAACGGCGTAGCTGACACGGCGAACTGGCGAAAACGACGCGTCGAGCACGATACGACCGATGGACTTGGTCGGCTCGTCGCCATAGCGCCGCATGCTGCCGGGCACATAACCGCGGCCTTTCTCGACCTTGATCTGCATGTCCAGTTTGCCGCCATGCGCCAGGTGCGCGATGACATGCTCAGGATTCATGATTTCGACGTCATGCGGCACCTGCACGTCGGCGGCAGTGACTGGGCCTTCACCCTCTTTACGGACCACCAGCGTGACTTCGTCGCGGTTGTGCAGGCGGAAGACGACGCCCTTCAGGTTGAGCATCATGTGGACCACGTCTTCGGCGACGCCGTCAACGGTTGAATACTCGTGCAACACCCCGGCAATCGTCACTTCCGTCGGCGCATAACCGACCATCGACGACAACAGCACGCGCCGAAGCGCATTGCCCAGAGTATGTCCATAGCCGCGCTCGAAGGGCTCGAGCGTGACCTTGGCGCGGTTGTTACCAAGAGGCTCAACATGTATGGCTTTGGGTTTCAGCAGATTGGTTTGCATCGAATCCTGTTCCTCTCAATACCCTCGGCTCGTTACACCGATAAGGCTGGCGGACCATGCCGGGCAGAAATCAACTCGCGCCGTGCCCGGCAAGCCGGTGCGAGGGGGCGGACGCAACGACCAGACGGTCGTGCGCCGGCATCGCATCAACGTGAGTACAGCTCGACGATCAGTGATTCATTGATCTCAGCGCCGAACTCGTCACGCTCAGGTATCTTCTTGAAAATACCTTCCAGCTTGGTGCCATCGACCTGAACCCAGCCCGGCATGCCAATCGAATCGGCCAGCTTGAACGCATCGGTCACACGCAATTGCTTCTTGGACTTTTCGCGCAGCGCAATCACGTCTCCGGGCTTGACCAAGTAGGACGGAATGTTCACGCTTTTGCCATTGACTAAGATCGCCTGGTGAGACACCAACTGGCGCGATTCGGCACGGGTCGAGCCGAAACCCATCCTATAAACCACATTGTCCAGCCGGCACTCCAACAGAAACAGCAGGTTCGCGCCAGTGTTTCCCTTGCGCCGCTCAGCCTCTGCAAAGTAACGGCGAAACTGACGCTCGAGGACGCCATACATGCGCTTGACCTTTTGCTTCTCGCGCAGTTGCAGCCCGAAATCAGAGGTGCGCTGCCCCGAGGTACGGCCGTGCTGACCCGGCTTGGTCTCGAATTTAGACTTGTCGGCGATGGGCCGACGCGCGCTCTTGAGGTAGAGGTCGGTGCCTTCACGGCGTGAAAGTTTGGCCTTGGGGCCGAGATAACGTGCCACGGTATTTCCTCTTGGTATAGATCTGACGCGAGGCGGGTCGCGCGAGTCTGGCGGTCAGTTCGCTCAGACGGTGGGCTTCATCGCTGATTCAGGCCAGATCAAGCACCTGAACCCAACGAAATCGCCGGCAGATGCTAAGCACCCGCCGGCTGAGGGAGAACGGTCAACCAATGAGGCAAAAACGCCTCAAAAAGTCATCAGATACGACGGCGCTTCTGCGGCCGGCAGCCGTTGTGCGGCACCGGGGTGACATCGCTGATCGAATTGATCCGGATGCCCAGCGCGGCCAAAGCACGCACCGAGGACTCGCGCCCAGGGCCCGGGCCCTTGATCCGAACATCCAAGTTCTTGATGCCCTGTTCCTGGGCGGCGCGACCGCAGACCTCAGCAGCAACCTGGGCGGCAAAAGGCGTCGACTTACGCGATCCTTTGAAACCCTGGCCACCCGATGAGGCCCAGGCGAGCGAGCCGCCTTGGCGATCAGTGATCGTGATGATGGTGTTGTTGAACGACGCGTGAACGTGAGCGATGCCGTCCGCAATATTCTTGCGGATCTTCTTGCTCACGCGGCGCGCCGCAGTATTGGCAGGTGCTTTGGCCATGTCGTATCTCGATCAGAGGCTGTGTTCGGGGCTTACTTCTTCAGCGCTGCTGCACCCTTGCGCGGACCCTTGCGGGTGCGGGCATTGGTGCGCGTGCGCTGGCCGCGCATCGGCAGGCCGCGACGATGGCGTAACCCGCGATAGCAGCCGAGGTCCATCAATCGCTTGATGTTCATCGAAATCTCGCGGCGAAGATCGCCTTCAATGGTCAGCTTGTTGACCTCATCGCGAATCTTCTCGAGATCGCCATCCGTCAGATCCTTGATCTTCTTGGAGAAAGCGATGCCGACGGAATCACAGATTTTCTGCGCAGTGTTGCGACCGATGCCGAAAATGGCGGTCAGGCCGATCTCTGCGTGTTTGTGAGGCGGAATATTGATGCCTGCAATGCGTGCCATGGTGGTCCTCTATCTACTTTGTGCGGCGACCAGGGATCAGCCCTGACGCTGCTTATGACGCGGGTCGATGCAGATCACGCGCACGACACCTTTGCGGCGGATGACCTTGCAATTGCGGCACATCTTCTTGACCGATGCAGAGACTTTCATCGTCTTCTCCTTAAGCGTTTGCCCCGAATGATCAGGGTTCAAACGCGACTCCAATAGAAAGGCAGTGGTGCGAGCACCAAGCACCCCAGTCGGGTCAACTTGCCTTGAAGTTGGCCTTCTTCAACAACGATTCATATTGCTGGCTCATCACGTAACTCTGGACTTGCGCCCAGAAATCCATGGTGACCACCACGATGATCAACAACGAAGTGCCACCGAAATAGAAAGGCACGTTGTACTTGAGAACCAGAAATTCAGGCAGAAGACAAACTGCCGTGATGTAAGCGGCGCCGGCCAAAGTCAGCCGAGACAAGATCTTGTCAATATGCTTAGCAGTCTGCTCACCGGGTCGTATTCCGGGAATGAACGCACCACTTTTCTTCAGGTTGTCCGCCGTCTCTCTGCTATTGAACACCAGCGCCGTGTAGAAAAAACAGAAGAAAATAATCATCGCCGCATACAGCAGCACATAAATGGGCTGGCCCGGTGACAGCGCGGAAGAAATGTCCTTGAGCCAACGCATGCCCTCGCCAGTCGCAAACCAGCCGACCACTGTGGCCGGTAACAGGATGATGGATGAAGCAAAGATGGGCGGAATCACACCTGACATGTTCAGCTTCAACGGCAGATGGGAAGACTGCCCACCGTAGACCTTGTTACCGACTTGACGCTTCGCGTAATTGACCAAAATCTTGCGCTGGCCGCGTTCGACGAACACTACGGCAAAGGTCACGAAGATCATCACCGCAATAATCATGATGGCTGCAATGATGCTCATGGCCCCGGTGCGGATCAGCTCAAACAACCCCCCAATCGCCCCTGGCAATCCGGCGGCGATCCCGCCGAAAATCAAAATCGAAATTCCATTACCCAAACCACGTTCGGTAATCTGCTCGCCCAACCACATCAAGAACATCGTGCCTGCGGTCAAACTCACCACCGTGGTCATGCGAAAACCAAAACCGGGGTTCAACACCAGACCGGCTGTGCCTTCCAGCGCCAATGCGATGCCTAGGCTCTGGAAAAGCGCCAAACCGAGCGTCCCGTAGCGCGTGTACTGCGTAATCTTGCGACGCCCGGCTTCGCCTTCCTTCTTCAATGACTCCAAAGTCGGCACCACGTAGGTCATCAATTGCATGATGATCGATGCCGAGATGTAAGGCATGATGCCGAGCGCGAAGACCGTGAATCGCTGGAGCGCGCCTCCCGAGAACATGTTGAACAAGTTCAGGATGCCGCCTTGCTGGCCTTTGAAGAGCTGCTGCAGTTGGTTGGGATCTATACCCGGCACCGGAATATGAGCACCCAGCCGGTAAACCACCAGTGCCAGCAACAAGAACACCAGTCGGCGACGCAAGTCACCGAACTTACCGCTCTTGGCCAGCTGGTTTGCCGAAGTTGCCAAAACAAATGCCCTTCAGACTAAAGGTCAGGCCAATACGCCGCCGGCAGCTTCGATCGCCGCCTTGGCACCAGCGGTCGCACCGATGCCCTTGAGCGTCACCTTGCGGGTCAACTCACCGGTCTTGATGACCTTGACATGCTTGATCAACTGGCCAACAAGCTGCGCTGCCTTGAGCATCACCAAGTCAACCTCGTCCTGATCCAGCAATTGCAGATCGGTCAAGCTGATCTCGCCGTTGTACTTGAGGTTATGGGACTTGAAACCACGCTTGGGCAACCGACGCTGAAGCGGCATCTGCCCGCCTTCGAAGCCTACCTTGTGGTAGCCGCCCGCCCTAGATTTTTGGCCCTTGTGGCCGCGGCCTGCTGTTTTGCCCAGGCCCGACCCGATGCCGCGTCCAACGCGACGCTTGGCGTGCTTGGCGCCAGCTGCGGGCTTGATGGTGTTGAGTTGCATGTTGACTGTCCTAGCGTGTAGGCGCGTGCCTTAGAGCACCGCGACCAGGTACGCGATCTTGTTGATCATGCCGCGAACGGCAGGGGTGTCCTCGAGCACACGCTCGCTGTTGACACCGCGCAGACCCAATCCTCGCACGGTCGCACGGTGAGACTGCTTACATCCGATCGGGCTCTTGACGAGCTTGACCTTGAGGGTCTTCTTTTCTTGCATCGTGTCCGACATGAGATTCTCCGTGGCCGCCAGATCAGTTGAAGATTTCTTCGACTGACTTGCCGCGCTTGGCCGCCACATCAGCAGCAGTGGTTGATCGCCTGAGTGCGTCGAGGGTGGCCCGCACCATGTTGTAAGGGTTGCTCGAACCCAAGCTCTTCGCGACGATGTCGGTGACACCCATCACTTCGAACACGGCGCGCATCGGGCCGCCGGCGATGATGCCCGTTCCCGGAGGCGCTGGTGCCAACAAGACCTTGGCAGCGCCGTGCTCTCCGCGAACATTGTGGTGGACAGTGCCATTGCGCAACTGAACCTTGAACAAACCACGCCGAGCATCGTCCATCGCCTTTTGCACCGAAACCGGCACTTCCTTGGCCTTGCCTTTGCCCATGCCGATGCGCCCATCGCCGTCGCCGACCACGGTCAACGCCGCGAAGCTCAGCGTGCGGCCGCCTTTGACGACCTTGGTGACGCGGTTGACCGCAATCATCTTTTCCTTCAGACCGTCCTCGTTGGCTTCGGTCTGAGCACGCGGTTGAAACTTTGCCATGTTGCTTATTCCTGTACTTTAGTGAGCCGCCCGGCGCTCAGAACTGCAGGCCAGCTTCACGTGCCGCTTCGGCCAGCGCTTTGACGCGACCGTGGTACGCAAAACCAGAGCGGTCAAAAGCGACCTTGCCGACACCGGCAGCAATGGCCTTCTCGGCCACCCGCTTGCCGACCAGAGCCGCAGCGGAGGTGTTGCCACCCTTGTCTTTACCAATTTGGTCACGCACTTCTTTCTCGGCAGTCGACGCCGACGCCAAGACGCGTTGCCCATCGTCGGAAATCACGCTGGCATAGATGTGGAGGTTCGAACGGAAGACCGACAGACGCACCGCGCCTTGGTTGGCGATCCGGATGCGTGTTTGACGGGAGCGACGCAGGCGCTGTTCTTTCTTGGTCAGCATTTTTTGTTGCTCCTTACTTCTTCTTCGTTTCCTTCAGCACCACGCGCTCATCGGCGTAGCGGATCCCCTTGCCCTTATAGGGCTCGGGCGGGCGGATCGCACGAACTTCGGCGGCGACCTGCCCGACGACCTGGCGATCTGCGCCTTTGATCAGGATCTCAGTCTGGGTGGCACAGGCCACCGTGACACCGGCCGGCATGTCCTTGACCACTGGGTGCGAGAAACCAATCTGCAGGTTGAGCTTGCTGCCAACAGCCTGCGCGCGATAACCCACGCCGATCAGACTGAGCTTTTTCTCGAAACCTTTACTCACGCCATTGACCATGTTGTTGATCAGCGCACGCATCGTGCCGCTCATGGCATTGGCTTCAGTGCTGTCATTGGCCGGAGCCAGTTTGACGATCGAACCTTCTTTCACCACCGTGACCAGCGCACTGGCTGGCCGTGTCAAGGTGCCGTGGCTACCCTTGACGGTGATCTCATCGGAGGCAATCTGTACGTCCACACCTGCGGGGACGTTAATCGGCATCTTTCCAACGCGGGACATTCTGCTATCTCCTTCGCCGGTCAGGCCACGTAGCAAAGCACTTCGCCACCGACACCGGTCTGACGGGCCTTGCGATCGGTCATCACACCCTTGGGCGTGGTCACAATCGCCACACCCAGGCCGTTCATGACCTGCGGAATCGCCTCGCAACCCTTGTAAACCCGAAGGCCAGGCCGGCTGACGCGCTCAATTCGCTCGATCACCGGGCGACCGGCGTAATACTTCAGCGTCACCTCAAGCTCGCTCTTGGCGCCCTCGGCCTTGACACGGAAATCATCGATATAACCCTCGTCCTTCAGGACTTGGGCGATGGCTACTTTGACCTTCGACGAAGGCATCGAGACGATTGCCTTCTGAACCAACTGCGCATTTCGAATGCGCGTCAACATGTCGGCGATGGGATCACTCATACTCATTGTGAATTCTCCTGCTCGAGCCGCTTACCAGCTGGCCTTGGTGACGCCGGGAATTTCGCCTTTGAAGGCGTGTTCACGGATCTTGCTGCGGCCGAGGCCGAAAGTGCGGAACGTGCCGCGAGGACGCCCGGTCAAACCACAGCGGTTACGCAAGCGGGTCGGATTGGCGTTGCGCGGCAGCTTTTGCAGCTCAAGGCGCGCGAGGTAGCGCTCCTCATCGGACTTCTTGGCGTCGTTGGATATCGCCTTGAGTTCGGCATGTTTTTTAGCGAACTTGGCGACGAGTTTTTCGCGCTTCTCTTCACGTTGCATGAGGGAAAGTTTAGCCACAGGTCACCTCAGTTCTTGAACGGGAAACGGAAGGCCGCCAGAAGCGCCTTGCACTCGTCATCGGATTGCGCCGTCGTGGTGAAGCTGATGTTCATCCCGCGAATCGCGTCGATCTTGTCGTACT